>CAYQYM010000202.1:0-4965 GCA_964421715.1 uncultured Acidipila sp. | reverse complement strand
GAACAGCTTCGCGCCATGACGACCGTCGTAGCCGACACCGGCGATATCCAGTCCATGGAGAAGTTCAAGCCGCAGGATGCGACGACGAACCCCTCCCTGATCACGACCGCGGCCGGCATGCCCGCCTATCAGCAGATCGTGGACGATGTGCTGCTGGAAGCGAAAAAGAAGTTAGGCGACAGCGCCGGCGATAAACAAGTGGCTGCGCTCGCCTTTCAACACCTTGCCGTCGCTTTCGGCAAAAAGATCCTGGCTATCATTCCTGGCCGCGTCTCCACCGAGGTGGACGCGCGCAAATCCTACGACCGGGAGGCGACGCTCAAGCAGGCGCGCGCCATCATCCAGCAGTATGACGATGCCGGCATTTCGCGCGAGCGCGTGCTGATCAAGATCGCATCCACATGGGAGGGCATCAAGGCTGCCGAGATACTTGAGCAGGAGGGCATCCACTGCAACCTCACCCTGCTGTTCGGCATGCACCAGGCCGTGGCCTGCGCCGAGGCCAGGGTGACACTCATCTCTCCGTTCGTGGGCCGCATCCTCGACTGGTACAAGAAGGACACCGGCAAGGACTACCAGGGCGCGGACGATCCCGGCGTGCAGTCCGTGACGAAGATTTACAACTACTTCAAGAAGTTCGGCTACAAGACACAGGTAATGGGCGCGAGCTTTCGCAACATTGGCGAAATCGAGCAGTTGGCCGGTTGCGACCTGCTGACCATCTCACCGCAGCTGCTTGGCGAGCTGGACGCCAAACAGGGCCAGCTTGAGCGGAAGTTGGATCCGTCCAAGGCGCAGAATCTTTCGATTGAGCGGATTACCGTGGACCAGGCCACGTTTGAGAGGATGCACGCTGCAGATCGGATGGCGCACGACAAGCTCAAGGAAGGCATTGAGGGCTTCAGCGCCGCGCTTGAGAAACTGGAAGCGCTGCTGGCCAGGCGCCTGAGCGAGCTGGGTGCGGGAGAGCAGAAGGAAGCCGTAGCGCGATAGCACGCGTATATGATGGTAGTTAACTCGCAGGGTTACTAAAGTCAAAGGCGCGCCTCGATGGCGCGCCTTTCTTGTTGCCGCACTTGCCCGTTTTCGCGCTACTTTAGAGAGACGAAGTGAGGTCAGCCACATGGTCTGGGACGTCTCGTTTACCTGCGACATCTGCGGCAAGAAGAAGGGCGAGGCTAACCACTGGTGGATGGTGAAACTGGGAGACGTGCCCTGCTTTGAAGAGGGCCAGCCAAACTCCCGCTTTACGCTGATGCCCTGGAACCCCGCCGAAAGCCGCACACCCGACCTCTACCACCTTTGCGGCCAGGGCTGCGCGATGAAAGCCATGGAGCGGTTTATGAGCACCGGCGCCATTGAGACGGACCTGGCAGCCAGCAGCTACCAGCGCTGAGCAAACTTCAGGACTCCCCGATAATCTCGCGGAGCAGCGAGGGCTCCACGTTGCCGCCGCTGACCACCGCCACGGCGTTGCGGAACGGCAGCAGCCGCTCGCGATGGAAAAGCAGTGCGGCGGGCGCAACCGCGCCGCTCGGCTCCGGGGTAATGCGGGCCTCGAACAGTAGCGTGCGCATGGCGGCGCGGATTTCGCCTTCCGTCACGGTCACAATGTCATCGACAAAGGCGCGGATGTGCTCGAAGTTGAGCACGCCCAGGCTCTGCGTGCGCAGCCCGTCTGCCAGCGTGCGCGAGGTGAGTTCGGCAGGCCAGGTACGCAGCTCGCCGGAGTGAAAACTCTCCGCCGCATCGCCGGCGAGCTCGGGTTCGACTCCGATGACGCGCACCTCCGGCCGCAAGTGCTTGACCGCAGCCGCCACACCGCTCAGCAGGCCTCCGCCGCTCACCGGCGCGAGCACCAGGTCTACGGCTGGCAGGTCTTCCACAATCTCGATGCCGCAGGTAGCCTGGCCCGCGATGACGGCCGCGTCATCATACGGCGGCACCATGGTGTAGCCGTGCACGGCGGCCAGCTCCTCGGCACGCTGGCGTCGCTCCGCGCTGGCCGGGCCCACCGTCACCACCTCCGCTCCAAGCGCGAGCGTGGCGCGGCGCTTGATCTCCGGCGCATTCGAGGGCATCACGATCACGGCCTTCGCATCGAGAGCGCGCGCTGCAAAAGCCACACCCTGCGCATGGTTTCCGCTGGAGTAGGTGATAACGCCGCGGCCGAGCTGCTCCTGGCTGAGCTGGGCCAGCTTATTGATAGCGCCGCGCAGCTTGAAGCTGCCGACTGGCTGCAGGCCCTCTGCTTTGAGCCAGGCATCTTCGCCGAACTGCACCATGGGGGTATGCACCGCCATGCCGCGCAGCCGCTCCCGGGCCGCGGCGATATCACGCAGGGTAATCAGGCTCGTAATTTCACTCTTCACGGCTAGTCATTTCTGGGGTAGCGGCTTCTCTGCCGCTCCGGCCTCCCACACGATTTCCGCAGTGCGCCACGCGGTGCCGTTAATGCGCTGCTCTGCGCCGTCCGAGATGGTCTCGATGCTGGTGATGCCGCGCGCCTCGGGCTTACCTTCCGGCGCTGGACACAAATGCGCGTCAATTTCCGCAAAGGCCCACCTCCGGACCAGGTAGCGGTGTCAAAACCAGGACTGGTTCCGCCAGGGTTCGCCGCCACTGGGCGGTTTATATCTCCAGAATGACCGGCATGATCAGCGGGCGGCGGCTGGTGTTCTTCTGAATATACCGCTTGAGATCGATGCGGATCTTTTCCTTGATTACGCCGTAGTCGGCCTTCTCTTCCGGGCTCGAGTTCTCGAGCGTGGTGCTCACCACCTTGCGCGCCGCTTCAAGAATGCCAGCGTCCGCGCCGACAAAGCCGCGCGTCACCACCTCGGGCAGCCGCTCCACGATGCCGCTCAGCTTGTTGATGGTGATGATGGGCAGCAGAAAACCGTCTTCAGACAGGTGGCGGCGGTCGCGAATCACCAGGTCCTCCACCACGTCTGACCTTGAGCCGGAATCGATGCAGACACGGCCCGCCGTGACCTTGCCCGTCTTGCGCGCATCGTTCTGGTCCAGCTCCAGCACATCGCCGTCTTCGATCACAATCGCCAGGTCTACGATTCCCATGTTCTGGGCCAGCTCGGCATGCTTCTTCAGGTGGCGGTAATCGCCATGCACGGGGATGAAGAACTTCGGCTTGAGCAGGCTGATCATCAGCCGCTGCTCCTCCTGGCTTGCATGTCCGCTCACGTGGATCAGTCCTGCCGAACCGTCGTCGTAGATGACGTTCGCATCGCGGCGGCAGAGATGGTCGATGACCCGGTAGATGCTCTTCTCGTTACCGGGAATCACGCGCGAACTCAGCAGCACGGTATCCCCGGGCGAGATGCGCGCATGTTTGTGGTTATCCACCGCGGCGCGGCTCAGCGCGCTCATCGGCTCGCCCTGCGTGCCGCTGATGAGCACCAGGACGTTCTCCGGCGCGTGGTCGCCGATCTGACCCGGGTGGATGATGAGCCCAGGCGCCACCTCAAGGTAATCGAGGTCCTGCGCAATCTCTGACGACTCCACGATGGAGCGGCCCACGATGGCTACTTTGCGCCCGTGCTTGTGCGCAAGGTCAAGCGCAATGCCGATGCGGTAAATCGATGACGAAAAGCAGCTGAAAAAGAGCTTCTTGCGTGTCTGCGAAAAGATCTCGTCAAGCCGCGGACGCACTGACTTTTCGCCCGGCGTGTAGCCACTGCGGTCCACGTTGGTCGAGTCCTGGAGGAGGGCGAGCACGCCGCGCTTGCCGTATTCAGCAAACCTGTTGAGGTCAAACGCGTTGCCATCCGGTGGCGAGAGGTCAACCTTGAAGTCGCCCGTATGGATGACGACGCCGACCGGCGTCTCGATCGCGAGCGCGACGCAATCCACCAGGCTGTGCGTTACCCGGATAGGTTCCACGGTAAACGGCCCAAGGGTAAAGCGCGCGCCGGGCGCGATCTCAATCAGCTCGGTCTGGTCAAGCAGCTTGTGCTCTTCGAGTTTGCCCTCCACATACGCCAGCGTAAACTCGGTGCCGTACACCGGCACATTCAGCTCGGAGAGGATCCACGGCAGGCCGCCGATGTGGTCCTCGTGCCCATGCGTCAGCACGATGCCGCGCACCTTTTCGCGGTTCTCAAGCAGGTAGCTGATGTCGGGCACGACGATGTCGACGCCGAGCAGCTCCGACTCAGGGAACATGAGGCCGGCGTCGATGACGAGGATGTCGTCTTTGTAGCGAAGGGCGAGGCAGTTCATGCCAAACTCGCCCAGGCCGCCGAGCGGGATGATCTTTAGTTTAGCTTCAGCCATGGGAACTTAAATGCTAGCAGGTGTGCGGCAAGCGGTGAAATGAAGCCTGCCCAGTGCGATGTTTTGGATCTTTGCGCTCGCCGGCCGCCCCCGGGTCACTCAGCGCAGCAGGTCTTCCAGCACCAGGCTAAGCTCGGTCTTTTCGTCGCGATATTTCACGATCACCGGCGTGTAGACGCTGAGCCCCCAGTCCGCTGCTGGGCCCCTGCCCAAGGCGCGCGCCCCGGGCACAACCACCGCGCCTTCGGGCACGATGAGCGGCTGGTCCTGGGCGGCCCGATGCACCACTCCGTGCACGGCGTCATAAAGCGGGGTGCCGCGCGTGAGCACGGTGCCGGCGGCCAGCACGGCGCGGCTGCGGACGATGGTGCCCTCGTAGATACCGCAGTTGCCGCCCACCAGCACGTCATCCTCAAGCACAACCGGGCTGGCGTTGACCGGCTCCAGCACACCGCCTACCTGCGCCGCGGCGCTGAGGTGAACGTGCCGGCCCACCTGTGCGCAGCTGCCCACCAGCGCATGGGAATCGACCATCGTTTCCTCGTCCACATAAGCCCCCACGTTGATATACATGGGTGGCATGCAGACGACGCCCCGCGCCACAAACGCTCCCCTGCGAACAGTGGAGCCGCCCGGCACGACGCGACTGCCCTCTGCGGGCGGGAACGCACG
>CAYQYM010000201.1:0-4994 GCA_964421715.1 uncultured Acidipila sp. | reverse complement strand
GCCGTATTCCAGAAGATGCCATAGCCCTTCGTCGAAACCATGAGCGGAATCGCAACGTCTGTGTTGGCCTGGGTCAGGTCCACCGTGGTGCCGCGGTAGTTGAAGACTCCGCCCTGATGCTGGCCCAGCCCGTAGAGCCCCTCTTGCACCGCCGGATAAAACTGTTGACGTACCTCAAGCAGTTGCTCGCCGTTCCACGTCACCTGGCGGTAGCTGCGCGGCTCATCCTGAAATTCCTGCAGGAGGCGGCTGCCCTGCTCATCCTCAAACTCCAGGTTTCCCCAGTCCAGCGAGATGCGCACCCGTACCGTGCCTGTATCGAGCACCGCGCTGTTCTTGTTCTGCCACATCCGTTTTTCCTCGTCCCCAGTGGCGGCTGAGGCCTCCGGCATCTTCAGCGTGAACTTGACCGGCGTGCACTCGGTGATAAGCCACGGCTGGTGCTGGGTCGCTGCCCCCGCTGTGCCGTCCGGGCTGGCCACCACGTGGAATACAGATGGACCGCAGACTGTCAGCTTCAGCACATCCGTCGCGGTCTTCACCTGGACACCGTCGGCCGTCTGTATCACCTTGACAGGACTCTGCGCGCTGGCTGCGCCTCCACAGAGCAACAGGAGGAGGAATCCGCAAAAGCTTTTAGTCATCCGGCTAAACCATCCTTAGCAAAAAACGTTTACATAACGCCGGCGATTTTAACCTGTTTCCAGGATTCATGCAGCCGATGGCCCAAATGTTCCAAGCGCTTTTAGGCAACGATTTGACAACGATCATGCGGTGCATGCAAGTGGCTCTGGCCGGCGAGGGCGTGGGTCGCGCCGCGCTATCCCAACGCTTATGTCGTTGCCTCGGCGCTCCCCATCGCCGCTGATATCATCCACACTATGTCCCTTCTCGTTGTCGAGGACCTCACACGCCGCTACGGCAGCACCACGGTTGTCGACCATGTCTCGTTCACGATCAACCGAGGTGAGACGCTTGGGTTAGTTGGCGAGTCGGGCTCGGGCAAGAGCACGATTGCGCGCATGGTGCTGGGGCTCACTCCGGCAGACGAGGGCACGGTTCAGTACGATGGCGAACACCTGTCTTCGCGCGGTGTGCGCGCCATGCGCAGCCTGCGCCGTCGCATGCAGCCCGTCTTCCAGGATCCCTTTGCCGCCCTCAACCCGCGGATGCGGATCGCGCAGATCGTCACGGAACCACTGCTGATCCACGGGGCCACCCGTGGCCGAAGCACCCTCCGCGACCGCGCCGCCGGGCTGCTGGCCGATGTAGGACTGGATGCCTCGGCACTCGATCGTTTTCCCCATGAGTTCTCCGGCGGGCAGCGGCAGCGCATCAACATTGCCCGCGCACTGGCGCTTGACCCGGAGTTCCTGGTGCTCGATGAGCCCGTTTCCGCACTGGACGTGAGCGTGGGTGCGCAGGTCATCAACCTGCTGGCGCGGTTGCAGCGGGAGCGGCAGCTCACCTGCCTGTTCATCTCCCATTCAATGCCCCTGGTACGCTACTTCGCCAGCCGCATCGCCGTTCTGCGCAAAGGCAGGCTCGTCGAGATCGGCAGCCGCGAGGATATCTGCTCGCACCCGCAGGCGGAGTACACACGCGCGCTGCTGGCAGCGACTCCGGAAGTTCGCCTGGAAGGCCTTGCCGGCAATTGATCACGTAGAGTCGCTTATGCTGCAGCGTGCACTCCTGGTGACTTTCGCGGCAAGGCGATTGAGAGGGGGCTCTGTCTGCCGCGTTTGCCGATCCCAAGCCGGCCGTGGAGCTCTCAGCCACAGCGGCATTTCTAAAGTGCTGCCGCATTCAATGTGCAAACCCGCGCAGTAGGGCTGGGACAACGCACCGCTGGCCCCTATCAAGGGGGCGCATGCATGATGCGCCCGGCTTAGAAATTCGGTATTGAAGAGAAGGCAATCTGCCTCGGAGCGGCTTTGCGCACCTCTGGCGCAGCCGCCCAGGACAGGCTCTCCGGTCCATATCGCGCAGTGATACTGTCCATCGCGGCGGAGATGCGGCTGCCTTTGTCCATCTCAGGAAATAGAGGAATGCTCTGCTGCTCTGCAGGGAGCAGGTGGTAGAGTTCTACCCCGACGAGCGTGGGCCTGCCATGCGGAACATCGCTCCACATGCGATTAAAAAGCTCGGCCAGGCTTACAGTGTCGTCCGTGCCAGGGAGCTTCGCGTGGCACTCCAGCATTCGCTTTTCGCGGCCCGGCGTGAAACTCAGGTAGACAGACAAGCCCCGGGCCGCGAGCCCACGAGCCCGCAATCGTGCGGCGGCTCGTGCAAGCAGCCTGCGGCCTACAGCGCCGGCCAGCGGCATTGTGCGCAGTGCCGGCGGCAGCACGTGCTGGTGACCAATGGATCGTGGCGGGCCGGCAGGCTCATCAAAATCCAGCCCGCGCAGCTTGTGCCAGAGTCGCTCGCCGAGTACGCTGCCCCATGCCGTTCGCAGCTGTCCCGGCGAGAGCTGCCACAGCTGTACCATGCTGCGAATGCCAAGCACGGCAAGACGCGTCTCCATGCGAGGGCCGATGCCCGGAATTTCTGCAATCGCCAACTGCATTAGAACCTCCGGAAGCTGGAGGCGCGTGAGGACCACGCATCCGTCGGGTTTCTGGCGCTCAGCGGCAATCTTGCTCAGCAGCAGGTTGGGGCCAATTCCGACGGAGCAGCGCAGCCACTCACCGGCACTTTGAGCAATGTTTTGCTTGATCGCGTTCGCAAGCGCAAGTGCCCGGGGAGGAATGCGCTGAGCTGGAGCCAGCCGGCAGGCGAACTCGTCGATTGAAAGTACATGCTCGACCGGGATGCAGGCCGAGACGGCGGCAAGCACGCGATGATGAAACTCGGCGTAGCGCTCTTGACGGGCCTCAACGACGATAAGCTCCGGGCAGAGCTTGCGTGCCTGCCGCACATCCATGCCCGTGACCACGCCGAGGTCCTTCGCCTGCCGGCTTGCGGCGATGCAACAGGCCGTCTCAGCAAGCACAGGCGTCACCGCGACTGGACGGCCGCGCAGCTCGGGACGCAGCTGCTGCTCGACCGAGGCGAAATAAGAGTTCATGTCGAGGTAGAGCCAGTGAACCTGGCCCGGATCTGGCAACAGCATGCCAGGATTATAGGAGAAAATTTAGCGAAACCCGTTCTGGCGCTGGTAGAGCCACGCGCTCACTGGAGGGAGATGGGCTGCAGCAGATGCTTTACCCGGTATCAACCGTCGTCGGCAGAACCTGCGCCTAACCACAAAAACATCGCGAGCACCTGCCATCGTGCAACGTCGCGTCCGTGGGAGGTAGCGATCCACAGTTGCAGTGACTGATCGTGAGTTCTGGTTTTCGCAGTGAGAATCGTTAGAGCGGTAGCCGTGCTCAAATTCGGGCGTTCTCTGCCAGCCACCAGGCAGCGGCTGTCCTGCATCAAGCATTGCCCATCATCTGCGCAACAGGCTCCAGCGGTGCCGCAGGTGGCGGTTCCAGTACATCAGGAGACCGCTTACGGTCAGAACGGCGAGCGAAACTCCTGCGAGAGACCATACAACCTTCACACCCAGGCCCCACAGGCTGCCAGAGTGAAGCGGGAGCATGGCCCAGAGGAACCAGTCACCGAGCGAGTAGTTTTCTCCGTAGTGCCAAATCGTGAGCACGCGCGCCGTGGAAGGGTCGAGCGTAACGATGTCCCGGTGGGAGTAGTCTCCGGGGGCTCGCAGGTCCATGTACGCATAGACGGGCGTACCAGGGACGAGTGCGGGATTTGAAAGCCGGTAAAGATGGCCGTTTGGTGAGGCCGCCTGGGCAGCGGAGAGAAGAGTTTCGAGGGAGGGCGCGGTGAGCTCGCTGGTCTGCACAACCGGGGGCAGTGCCGGAGCCGCCATGCCGCGCAACGCCGAGATGGCGTTGACAGCACGGGCGAAGGGCCGGTACCAGGCGAAGTAAATTCCCGAGAGAGCCCACCAGGTGACGATCGCGAGGGTCCAGAACCCTAGAGCGGAGTGCAGGTCGAAGTTGATGCGGCGCCAGTTATGGCGAAGAGAGATGCGGAGACTGCGTCTCCATGCGGCGAGGCCGCGCCACCAGATTGCAAGACCGGAGACGGCGAGGAGTACGAGGGCAACGGCTCCGATACCGTTGTACTGGATGCCGCGGGCCTTGCCAAGCAGCAGGTAAACGTGAAGATCGTAGGCAATATCGAGCCACGTGCGAGGCTGCGGCAGAACGACACCGGATTCCGGGTCCGCGAGTGCGTGCAGCGGGCGGCCTGCGGCATCTTTGGCATCGAACTGGAAGGCGGGCAGAGCGGCGGAAGGCAGGGTGAGGTAGTTCACGCTGGCATGCGGAAAACGCTGCTCGAAGTTGGCGAGGACGGCGGAGGGCGAGGCGGTATGGCGTGGGTCGAACGAAGAGAGGGTTTTCGGGAACGTGGTGCGGGTGAGCTCTGAGCGGAATACGAGTATGGCTCCGCTCAGTGAGATGAGGACGAGGTAGAACGAGAACAGGACGCCAATCCAGAGGTGCACCTGGAAGAGCGCCCTGCGAAGCCAGACCCGGCGAGGGTGGCGGAGGATGTCTGCGCAGAAGCCCATATTTCAGAAGTGGTACCGCACGTCACCCAGGACGTTTCGCGCAAAGCCGTAGCCGCAGTAATTTACGCCGGTGCAGGTGGCGACATAGGTCCTGTTCGCGAGGTTGGTAGCCGTTACGTTGAACTCCGTCTTGCGCCAGTGGTAGCGTAGGGAGCCATCGAGCAGCGCGTAGCCGGGAATCGAAATCGTGTTGGCCGTATCCCCGAACGAGGTCCCCACAAAGCGAACCCCGAAGTTGCCGCCGAGGCCTGCAAGCGCACCGTGAGGAACGGTGTAGTCGGAGAGGAACGAGAACTGGTGGCGAGGCGTCTGCGGCAGCCATTGTCCGGTCTTGTTCTGGTTCGTAGAGACCAGGCTGTAGCCGGTGTGGAGCGCAAAGCCATTGTGTAATTGAGAGACGGCCTCAAGC
>CAYQYM010000200.1:0-5016 GCA_964421715.1 uncultured Acidipila sp. | reverse complement strand
GTGTGGATCACGTTACTGTTCGCGAAGTGGATAAAGATGTCGCTGTCCGTGTGTGCCGCGGGCGCGTGCGTCAGGTCAAGTTCGTCGTTATTGAAGTAGATCTTTTCTGCCTCAGCAAAGGTCTCCTGCGGCAGGGCGCTGCTGGGCGAGGGCGGAAAGTGCAGGTTATAAAACTGCAGCACCTGCGGCGTACTCAGGCGCAAACGCGTGTTTTCATGCGCGATGACGAACGCACCCGCATCGTGCATGGCCGCATTGCCGTCCGTATGGTCGAAGTGCCAGTGCGTGTTAATCAGCAGACGCAGATGCTGCGGGCCCAATTTCTCCAGCGCTTCCTTCACGTGCGTGGCCGCAGTGTTCACGCTGGCATCAATCAACAGCTTCCCGTCCGGGCCGGTCTGCGCCACCATGTTGCCGCCGACGCCCTGCATCAGAAACAGCGTATCCCGCAGCGGAGTTGTCTGCACCGCGGTCATCGCCCCGGCATTGCGCATGCTCTGGATGAGGTTCGGGGGCGGAGCGGCAGCCTGCGCTGCCAGTCGAGATTGAAAGATAAGAGCTGCGGAGGCGGCTGCGCCTTGCCTGATAAATTCTCGCCGGTCGATTCGCATCACGCACTATTCTGCCATAAGGGTCAGAGCAGCCCGGGCGGAAGATTCAATCCACCCAGAAGGCCCTGCACGCTGGATTTGACGGCATCATCCACGCGCCTGCCCGCCTCGTTCACGGCGGCGGCAATCAAGTCTTCCAGCATCTCTCGGTCGCTCACGTTTCCGGTCAAGTCAGTGATGGCCGCAGGATCGAGCGTCAGCTTGAGCACCTGCTTCTGGCCATTCATCTTCACGGTTACCGCTCCGCCGCCGGAGCTGGCTTCCACCACCGTCTGCTGCAGTTTCTCCTGCATCTGCTGCTGCATCTCCTTGGCCTGCGAGAGCATTTGCTGCATCTGGAGAGGGTTCATCGCTTCTCCCTTAAGTCGATCACGGTGCGTACCTCTGCGTTGAAAAGGCGCTGCGCCTGCTGCACAAGTGGATTGTCGAGCGCCAGCGCCTGCACGCTGCCGCTGGCTGCCGAGCTTGAGGTGGCAGGCGGATTGGCCGCACCCTCGCCCGGAACAAAGGTCAGCTTTTTTGAAGATCCCAGTCGCTGCAAGGCAGCCTTGCAGATCTTTTCCGCTTCCGCATTCATGGTGAGCGCCAGCATCGTCTTCTTGATGCCCAGCTCGACCTCAATGCCGCCGTTCTTCTCGCGCCACTGGCTCGTCCGAAGCAGGGTGGCCGCGGTGTTGTGGCCGGCCCCTGCCAGCGCGCCCGTGGCAGCCTCACGCAGCACATCGAGCGAGGCATCAGCGTCCTGTCTGCTCGGGACCGCAGACGTCTGATCCGTTGAATTCTCTTCGACGACGGCGAATGCAGCGGGCGAGCTGAGGACAGCCTGCGCGGATGCCTGCTCCAGCGGTGAAAGCGGCCGCGCGGCAACCATGGCCTCCGGCTCCGGCGCATGCCCGGACAGCTTGCGGTCGGCGTCGGCCTCGAAGGGTGAAGACGCCGGAACGGCTGGAGATGGAGGCGGCGCGGGCTTCAAGGCGGGTGTGGAAGCTGGTGGTGTACGCGGTGGTGCTGCGGCCCGTGCAGCGCCCTGCGGAACGCCTGCGGCTGAGGATGGCCGGGGCAGCGCGGCAGCCGCCGAGCTGCCACCTGTGCTGCCGCCGGAGCCCGCTGTAGGCAGGCCAGGGAACTGCTGGCTCAGGAACTGCTCCACGGGGAGCAGGCGCTGCAGGTGCACCAGCTTCACCAGGCCGAGCTCCAGGTGAAAGCGCTGCTCCTGGCGATAATTCAGCTCGTCGAAGGTGCGCAGCATCACCTGCAGAAAGCGCGTGAGGTCCTCTTCAGAAAAGAGCAACGCGGAACGCGCGGCACGGGCCCGCTCATCGGGCGAGATCTGCAACAGTTCCGAGCTCTCGCCGGCAATCCGCGCCATCAATACGTTTCGCAGGTATCGAACGAACTGGCGGGCTAGCTGTGCAGGGCTGTTGCCGGCATTCAGCAACCGGTTCACCTCCTGCAGCACGGGTCCGGACTGGTTCTCGCTGATGGCCTCCAGCAGCCGCTCGAAGATGACGTTGGGCACGGTGCCCATCAGCTCACGTATCTGGTCTGCGTCGAGCCTCGGCTGCCCCGTCTCCAGCGGCGCAGAGGCGATCGCCTGGTCCATGATGGACAGTGCATCACGCATGGAGCCGTCGCCGGCCTCGGCCAGCAGCGCCAGTGCATCCTCCCCGGCGGCCACGTGCTCCTCTGCCGCAACGCTGCCCAGGTAGGCGAGGATTTCGTCGAAGCTGACGGCGTGAAAGCTGAAATGCTGGCAGCGCGAGCGGATGGTCTGCGGAATGTCCTCTGGCTGTGTCGTCGCCATCATGAAGACGACATGGTCTGGCGGCTCCTCAAGCGTCTTGAGCAGTGCGTTAAAGGCCGCGTCGGTGATCTGGTGCGCCTCGTCCAGGATGTAAATCTTGTAGCGGTCGCGCGCGGGCCGGTAGCGGGCGGCGTCGCGCAGCTCACGGATTTCATCGATGCCGCGGTTAGTTGCCGCGTCGATCTCGATCACATCCACGGCGTTACCCGCGCGCACCTCGGTGCAGCTATCGCAGACGCCGCAGGGCTCGGGCGCCGGGCGCGCCGCGCTGCCAATCTCCGTCCGGCAGTTCAGCGCCATGGCCAGGATGCGGGCGATGGTGGTCTTGCCGATGCCGCGGTGACCGCTGAAGATGTAGCCATGCGCAATGCGGCCCTGGGCCAGTGCGTTGAGCAGGGTGCGGGTTACGTGTTCCTGGCCGGCGACGTCGGAGAAGCGCTGCGGCCGATATTTACGGGCGAGAACCTGGTAAGCCATTGATCTTCCATCTTGATTGTAGCGGTACATTTGGAGAGGCATGAAGTCACGGGTTCGACAATCTGTGGTCACAAGCCTGCTGCTGGCGGCAATCGCTGTCGTGGCGGTGAATGTCTGGCTGGCGCTGCGTGCCGTCCGCGTGCTTGAAGCCAGTGAGATCACCGTCGCGGAGACATGGCAGCTGATCGACGCAGTAGACAACGTGCTCAGCTCCGTGAAGGACGCGGAGACGGGAAATCGCGGATTCCTGGCCGCGCACGATCGTGCCTATCTCGAACCCTACCTGCGCGCCCGCGCGGAGTTGCCCGGAGAGCTGAATCGCATAGAGCAGATGGTGCGCGGCATGCCAGCACAGCAGCAGCGCGTGGCCGTCATCCGTGCGGTAATCGAAGACCGGCTGGCGCTGCTCGAGCAGGGCATCGCGGAAGAGCAGAACGGAAACCACGACAGCCTGCGCGAACTCGTGCTCAGCGGCACCGGCAAGCTCGAGATGGACCGCCTGCGCGCGCTCACGGCCGAAATGCAGAACGGCGAGCGGGCACTGCTGGCCGAGCGCACCCGCGCCTCGGCCCAGGCCAGGAGGCGCGCACAGTGGACGCTGCTGCTGGCAAGCCTCCTCGACCTGGCACTGATCATGCTGCTCTTCTGGACGCTGGCGCGCGAGCGGGCGCAGCGCGAGGCAGCCACGCAGACGGCAGAGCGTCTCCGCGAGCTGCAGGTCATCACCGATGTGGGACTCACCCAGCTCACGGTAAGCGAGCTGACCAGTGAACTGTTGCGGCGGCTCCGCGGCGCCATTGCCGCGGATGGGCTGGTGTTCTGCCTTTGGCAGGAGGGTGAAATGGTTGTGACCTGCGCAGACGGGCTCGACGCGCTTCTCGGTCTCAGGTTTTGGCCGAGCCAGGCAGATCCTGTCTACCGGTCGCTTATGACGGGAGAAATCATCAGGCTGACGGAAAAAGAGACGAGTGCACTGCCGCTTGAGAGTGTGCGCCGGCAGATGCACGCCGTCCTGCTGATTCCTTTGACGATGAGCGGCAGGCCCATCGGCCTGCTCGTGGCGGGACGGCGCGGAGAAGATGGCTTCCAGCACCAGGACGAGCAGCTACTGGCCTTTGCCGCGGACCGCATCGCCATCTCGCTGGACCGCGCCCACGCCTACGAGGCGGAGCGCGGCGCGCGCCGCGCAGCAGAGGCCAGCGCCGCCGAGGTGGCCGCGCTCAACGTAGAGTTGGAGCAGCGCGTGCGCCTGCGCACGGCAGAGCTGGAGCTGACCAACCGCGAGCTTGAGGCGTTCAGCTACTCGGTCTCCCATGATCTGCGCGCGCCGCTCAGGACCATCGATGGCTTCAGCCAGGCGCTCGAAGAGGACCTGCAGGATGGGCTTCCGCCGGAGGCGAAGAGCTACCTGGGTCGCATCCGCGCCGGCGTGCAGCGCATGGGCACGCTCATCGACGCGCTGCTGCAGCTCTCGCGTATTACGCGCAGTGAGATAACGCCGGAAACATTCGACCTGACCGCCCTGGTGGAAGAGGTTGCCGCCGACCTCAGCCAGGCCGAACCGCGGCGCCATGTAGAGTTCCGCATCGCCCGGGGACTCTCGGCGCACGGCGACATCCGGCTGGTGCGGGTCGCGATCGAGAACCTGCTTGGCAATGCGCTCAAGTTTACCCTCCGGCGGGATCACACCATTATCGAGGTAGGACGCAATGAGCAGACCGGCGAGTTCTACATCCGCGACAACGGCGCCGGCTTTGACATGCAGTACGTGGACAAGCTGTTTACCGCCTTCCAGAGGCTGCATGGCGATAAGGACTTTACCGGCTCCGGAATCGGGCTTGCCACCGTCTTCCGGGTAATCCGGCGGCACGGCGGCAGCATTCGCGCAGAGGGTGCGGTGGATCACGGCGCAACCTTCTACTTTCGGCTAGGATAGGTGCGTATGCCAGACAACGCCCGCAGCATCCTCCTCGTGGAGGACGATCCGGACCACGAGCTGTTGACCATTCGCGCTCTGCGAAAAGCCTGTGTCCAGAACGAGATCGTGGTTGCACGCGACGGGGAGGAGGCGGTCGCCACGCTCCTGTCGACGAGCGCGTCAGAGCGCCTGCCGCTGCCCCAGGT
>CAYQYM010000199.1:0-5030 GCA_964421715.1 uncultured Acidipila sp. | reverse complement strand
CCCTTTCATTGTGCGCTGATGCAGCCGGCGGAGGACAGGCTGATGCCACTGCTGGCCGGCGTGCCCTTTGCGGATGCGCAAGTGCCCGTGGCCGTGAATGTGGACGCTGACCTGCGCACACACGGGGCGGACCTGCGCGATGCCCTCATCCGCCAGGTAACCGGGACTGTGCGCTGGATTGATTCCATGCGGCTGCTGGCGTCCGAGCAGCCCTCGCACTTTATCGAAGTGGGGCCGGGCCGGGTGCTCTGCGGGCTGATGCGGCAGATAGATCGCACCCAGGCATGCCTGAACGTCGAAGATGCGCCCAGCCTGGAGAAGACGTTGGCTACACTGAAGGACGCTTAGTTCAGCCCAATCTACTGCCCGTTGCAAGGTCAAGCTTGAACGTGGTGTCGCGGTCGGTGGCCAGGTCCCAGGCGCGGCCCTCGATTCTGCCGTTCACACTGACGATGGTGACGCCCTCGGATGAGAGCCGGTCTGACTCCCACGCGAGGCCGTCGCGCCCCCAGGCCTGGATGGCATGATGGCTGGTGAAGAGCAGCAGCCCCGCGGCGGGGGCGGCGTGGATGCCCATCACCGGCCGGTACTCGACCTGGTGGAAGGTCTCGGGCTCACACGTGTGGATGAGGTAGACGTAGCCGCCGGCGGCTGCGCACAACCAGTCAGGATGCGGGCAGGACCAAACGCCGGTGGGCACCATGGGATCGGCAAAGCCCAGCGCACAGGTGGCAAGGAAGGCACTGGCCTGCGCGGGTTTGACGAGCAGCTCAAGGGCGCCGCGCTCCACCTCCTCCGCATGCCGGGGATAGAAGAGCTGCCGCGCGGGCGCGATCAGCGGGCGCGAACGTAGAACAGTCGCATGCCAACTGTGCGCGAACTCTTCGTGAATCGCCCCTCCCACTACTGCTTCGGCGTCCAGCGCAGCACGGGTTTGCGCGCTGCGCCTGTCTCGTCAAGGCGCGAGATGCGCGTTGAGTGCGGCGCATCGAGAATGAGCTGCGGATTCTCATCCGCCTCGCGCGCAATCTGCCGCATCGCGTCCACGAAGAGGTCCAGCTCTTCGCGCGACTCACTCTCCGTAGGTTCAATCATGAGCGCGCCCGGCACGATGAGCGGGAAGGAAGTCGTGTAGGGGTGGAAGCCGTAGTCGATCAGCCGCTTGGCGAGATCGCCCGTCTTGATGCCGTTCTTGACCTGGCGGCGGTCGCTGAAGACCACCTCGTGCATCGAAGGCGTCTTGTAGGGCAGATCGTAGACGTCCTCCAGCCGGGCGCGGACGTAGTTGGCGTTGAGCACGGCGTCTTCGGTGGTCTGCCGCAGGCCGTCAGGACCGTTGGCGAGGATGTAGGCCAGCGCCCGAACGAACATGCCGTAGTTGCCGTAGAACATGCGGACGCGGCCGACCGACTGTGGGCGATTGAAGTCAAATCCCAGCGTGCCGTTTTCCCCCTGCACAATGACAGGCGTGGGCAGAAACGGCTCCAAAATCTTTTTGCACGCAACCGGGCCCGAACCCGGACCGCCACCGCCATGCGGCGTCGAGAAGGTCTTGTGCAGGTTCAGGTGCATCACGTCCACACCGAAGTCCCCCGGCCGCGTCTTGCCCACCAGCGCGTTCATGTTCGCGCCGTCCATGTAGAGCAGCCCGCCCTTCGCGTGCAGGATGTCGGCGATCTTGTGGATCTCGCTCTCGAAGACGCCGATCGTCGAGGGGTTCGTGAGCATCAAGGCGGCGGTGTCTTCGTTGACCAGCGCCTCCAGCGCGGCCAGGTCCACGCCGCCTTCGGCGTTTGACTTCAGGTTGACGACTTCGTAGCCGCAGACGGCGGCGGTGGCCGGGTTAGTACCGTGTGCCGAGTCGGGTATGAGGATGTGGCGGCGCGCATTGCCCTTCGACTGGTGATAGGCCCGAACCAGCAGGATGCCGGTGAACTCGCCGTGTGCGCCCGCCGCAGGCTGTAGGGTAATGGCGTCCATGCCGGTGATCTCGACCAGGCAGTCCTGCAGCAGGCGCATGATCTCGAGCGCACCCTGGGAGAGCGCAACCGGCTGGTAGGGATGCGCCTCGGCGATGCCCTCGATGCGCGAGACGAACTCGTTCACGCGCGGGTTATATTTCATGGTGCAGCTTCCCAGCGGATACATGCCGAGGTCGATGGCGTAGTTCCACGTCGAGAGCCGCGTAAAGTGGCGGATGATCTCAATCTCGCTCAGCTCGGGCATGATGCGCAGCTCGGGCCGCGCCGCCTCTCCCAGCGCCGCGGCCGCATCCACCTCGGGGACGTCCAGCGGCGGCAGCTTATATCCGCGCTTGCCCGGTGAGGACTTCTCGAAGCTGAGCGCCTCGTTCTGCGTGATGTGCGGCGTGACCTTGCGCGGCGTGCCGGTGAAGAGCTGCTCTGCCGCGAGTGGTTCGAGTGTGGTTGCCATCCGTTTCCAATCCTTCTTCGGGTGTTTCGGTTAGCTTGCGGCGACAGGCGCCTGCGCTACCACGGCAGCAGCCGTTTCGATCTGCTCGCGCGTGGTCAGCTCGGTAGCGCACCAGAGGGTCGCCTTGCCCAGCTCGGGATACCACTTCGCGAGCGGCAGGCCTCCGATGATCTTGTTCTCAAGCAGTCGCGTGTTCAGTTCGGCCGGCGACTCCTCCGTCTCGAGCACGAACTCGTGGAAGCGCGGCGTTCCAGAGAAGAGCAGCCGGCCCTGCGCACCGATGGTGCGGGCGGCAAAGTGTCCCTTGGCCAGGTTCTGCTGCGCTAGTTCGCGGATGCCTTCGCGCCCATAGACGGTGAGGAAGATGGTCGCCATCAGCGCAACCAGGGCCTGGTTGGTGCAGATGTTGGAGGTGGCCTTCTCGCGGCGTATGTGCTGCTCGCGCGTGGAGAGCGTGGGCACAAAGCCGCGGCGGCCGTGCTTGTCCTTCGTCTCGCCGACGAGGCGGCCGGGCATCTGCCGCAGGTACTTCTCCCTGGCCGCGATCACACCGCAGTAGGGGCCGCCATAACTCAGCGCCACGCCGAAGGACTGCGCTTCGAGCGAGACGATGTCCGCCTCTGCCGGGGGCCGCACGATGCCGAGCGAGATCGCCTCCGCGATGGAGACGATCAGCAGCGCGCCTTTGCTGTGCACGATCTCGGCAATGGCGGGGATGTCCTCCACCAGTCCGAAGAAGTTGGGCGACTGCACCAGCAAGCACGCGGTCCGGTCCGTGAGTGAGGCGTCGAGTGCGGCCAGGTCGATGCGGCCGTCTTCCCCATAGGCGATCGCGCGCGCGGAGTGACCCTGGTGCTGCGCATAGGTCTGCATCACCTCGCGATACTCCGGATGCACCGTGCGCGCCACCAGCACGTCATTGCGGCCGGTGATGCGAATGGCCATCATCACGGCCTCCGCCGCGCCCGTCGAGCCGTCGTACATCGAGGCGTTCGCGATGTCCATACCGGTAAGCTCGCAGATCATTGTCTGGAACTCGAAGATGGCCTGCAGCGTTCCCTGCGTGATCTCAGCCTGGTAGGGCGTGTACGAGGTCAGGAATTCGCCGCGCTGCACAAGCGTGTCGATGATGACGGGCCGGTAATGCTTATAGGCGCCCGCGCCCAGGAAGCTGGTGTAGCCGTTGGCGTTGCGCGCGGCGGCGTGCCTGAAAAATTCGATGATCTCCGATTCACCCATCTGGCGCGGTATGTTTAGATCGCGCGCCAGGCGGTACTCTTCGGGGACGGTCGAGAACAGGTCGTCGATGGAACGGACACCGATCTCGCGCAGCATGGCTTCGCGGTCGGCAGCAGATTTGGGCAGATAGCGCATTCTAGTGACCGGTCTCTTCGGTGATGTACTTCTCGTAGTCGGCAGCCGAGAGCAGGTCGTTGGCCTGCGCGGAGTCGGTGAGCCTGACCTTCATGATCCAGGAGCCGTGCGCGTCGGTGTTGATCTTCTCGGGCGCGGTCGCCAGCTCGTCGTTAATCTCGATCACCGTGCCGGTGACCGGCGAGTAGAGGTCGCTGACGGCCTTAACAGATTCGACGCTGCCGAAGACCCTTCCCTTCTCCACAGTGGCGCCCACCTTGGGCGATTCGACAAAGACGATGTCTCCGAGCGAGTTCTGGGCGTAATCGGTGATACCGACGGTACCGGTCTCGCCGTTCAGTTCAAGCCACTCGTGCTCACGGGTGTAGCGGTAGTTTTCAGGGTAAGCCATGGGTCGTCAGGCTCCATTCTAAATTGCCGGCCCCGGGCGGTGGGGCCGATTTCAACCACGCCAACAATCTTCGCAGGTAGCGGGTGCAGAGGCGAATCGGACTGAGCCCTCCCTGTTCGCGGCCGGGCTTCGGGAGTGCTGGAAAAGCATACGGGTGAGAGCAGTTCGTTCTCACCCGTATGCGGTCGGGGTTTTTTGGGGACGCAGGCCGCTCGGGCTTAGCTGCAGCCGCTGGTCGAGCCGCAGCTCATGCAGCGGTAGCAGCTTCCGTTGCGGACCATGATGGCTCCGCAGGTGTGGCAGCTTGGGGCATCGCCCATGTCGTACATGCTGCGCATCGCGTCCGCGGCGTGGTAGATGCCGCGGTCTTCGAGCTTCGGCATGCCCTCCGCCGTGGCGCTCACCTCGGAGAGGATGCCGCCGCGCGGAGCCGAAGTCGCGCCCATGCCACGGCCGGGCTGGTGCTCGGCGGGGTTCAATTGCACGCTCTCGCCGGTCACAACGCCCTCTACCGGGATGGGCGCCGCGCCCGCCAGGCCGGCAAACAGCGAGAGCTGCTGGCCGGAGAGGAAGCGGAGCTGCAGCCACCGGAAGATGTAATCCATGATGGACTTGGCGAAGCCGATCTGCTCATTGCCGGTCCAGCCGGAGGGCTCAAAGCGGCTGTGGGCAAACTTCTCGCAGAGCACCTTGAGCGGAACCCCGTGCTGCAGGGCCAGTGAGGTCGCGGTGGCAAAGCTGTCCATCAGGCCGGAGACGGTCGAGCCCTCCTTGGCCATCTTGATGAAGATTTCGCCTGGCTGGCCATTGGGATAAAGGCCCACTGTACTGT
>CAYQYM010000198.1:0-5036 GCA_964421715.1 uncultured Acidipila sp. | reverse complement strand
GCATAGAAGGTCGTATCCAGCAGGTCCAGCCGGTAGAGCTCCTTAAAGATGTGCACGTCCAGCAGGTAGCAGGTGGACAGCGGGTCGTCAGGGTGCTGCGCCGCGATCTTTTCAAACCTCTGCAGGGCACCGTCATAGTCCAGCACATAGAAGTGCTGGAAGGCCTCGCGCACCAGCGGCTCACGGTTCAGCGAGTCGGTATCTACCGCCTGCGCCGTGCAAAGGCCCGGAGCCGCAGCCAGCAGCAGCATCAGGCCAAGGGTTCTGAAACTGCTAAGCACCCTCACCCGGCCGCGTTGGCTCCATCTGGAGGGCGTTGTTGAACCGGTTGAAGTAGTTGAACAGCCCAATAGCGGCCATTAACTCAATGATCTCTCCCTCGTCGTAGAACCGGCGGAGCTCGGCAAAGTCTTTCTCTGGAATATGATCCGAGTCGAGTGTCATCTGCTCAGCCAGGCGCAGGGCTGCCTTCTCCGCCGGGCTGAAGTCCTCGCGCTGCGCGTAGTTGGCCAGGTCGCTAAGCTGCTCCCGGCTCCAGCCCAGTTTCTCGGCAATCTGCGTGTGAGAGCCCAGGCAGTACTCGCAGCGGTTGATCTGCGAGGTCCGCACAATCAGCAGCTCCTTGAGCTTCAGCGAAACCGTTCCCGTCTGCAAAATTGCCTCAAAATGCGCGATCATCGTCCGCAGAATCTCGGGCCTGTGTGCCATGGTGCGAAACATATTCGGAACGTTGCCGCGCGCGCGCATGTAGCGGTCGTAGATTTCGACCACTTCAGCAGGTGCGTCCGCACGAGGAACACGGGAGAGCCGGGGCGCCGTCTTCAACATGCGGAAAGACTACCACCGGCAGCAGCACAGTTTGCTTAGTATCTGCTGCCGGGCCGTCATGCACCCGAAGTTTCACAAGCTGAACAGGCTGGCTTGTCCTGGGGCCGCTCGCATCCTACCCTGCGCTTATGGGCCTTTTTGATCAGCAGATTCGGTGCGCACTGCCCGCCGCGGACGACATCCACCATCGCCGCTGGGTCTACGTGCCCTACGACCGGCTGACGCACTACACCGGACCCATGAGCGAGCAGCCCGCCGGCGCCACCGGGCTCGTAATGACGGAGGCGCTCGACAAGGCACGCCGCCGGCCCTACCACAAGCAGAAGCTGGCGCTCATCCTCTCCGCGCAGAGGCACTTCGCTCTTGAGCAGGCCGCGCGCGGCGTAAAGGTCGTCTACGTCTTCACCGACCGGATCTTTGCCGACGGCCTGCTCGAAGCGCAAAAGGGCTTTCACCTGCCGGAGCTCACACTGATGCGCCCGGCCGAGCGCGAGCACCGCCTGGACATGGAAGAGGCCGTGCGCCGTGGCGTAAAGCTGCGCCAGGTGCAGGACACAACGTGGCTTTCCACCGATGAGGACTTCGACCGCGTCTACAAGCCGGGTACGCGCAGCTACCTGATGGACCGCTTCTACCGCGCCATGCGCAAGAAGACCGGCATCCTCATGCGCGGAGGACAGCCCGTTGGCGGCAAATTTTCCTACGACGCGGAGAACCGGCAATCCTACCATGGCGACCCGCCTGTGCCCGCGCGACCAGCCTTTCCACCCGACGCGATCACACGGGAGGCCATGGAGCTCGTCGAGAGCGAGTTCCCAGCACACTTTGGCCGGCTGGAGGGCTTTGATCTGCCGGTGACCCAGGCCGATGCACGTCTCGCCTGGCGCTTCGCACTCGATCACCTGCTGCCCGTCTTCGGCCCCTACGAAGACGCAATGTCCACCCGCGAGCCGGACATGTTCCACAGCAAGATGTCTCCGCTCCTCAACATCAGCCTGCTGCTGCCCGGTGAGGTGCTCGAAGATGTGGTACGCGCCGCCGACTCAGGGCTGATACCGCTATCCAGCGCTGAAGGCTTTATTCGACAGATACTTGGCTGGCGCGAGTTCATGCGGCACATTCATCGCGTCACGGACGGGTATCGCAACATAAACGCGCCGTGTGAACCACGCCCCGAGCCGAAGGGCGCCTACGACGGGGCCACGCCGTCGGCGCTGGGAGCCAGCCGCCGCCTGCCCGCGGCCTATTGGGGCGTGGCCTCCGGACTCAACTGCCTGGACACGGTAGTGCGCCAGGTGCTGAGCGAGGGCTGGTCGCATCACATCAACCGGCTCATGGTGCTCAGCAACCTGGCCACGCTCTGCGGCGTCTCCCCGCGCGCGCTAACGGACTGGTTCTGGATCGCGTATGTTGACGCTTATGACTGGGTGGTCGAGCCGAACGTGCTCGGCATGGGCACCTTTGGCGACGGCGGCGTCACCGCGACCAAGCCCTACGTCAGCGGCGCGGCCTATATCAACCGCATGAGCGACTACTGCGGGCAGTGCCGCTTCAACCCGAAAAAAACCACCGGCGAAGACTCCTGCCCCTTCACCGCGCTCTACTGGACGTTCCTTGAACGCAACGCCGAGCTACTCGCCGGCAATCCTCGGCTGGCCATGCCCTATGTCACGCTGCGGCGTAAGCCCGCAGCCGAGCGCAAAGCCCTGCGCCAACGGGCCGAGCAAGCCATCGCCGAGTTGGAAGCTGCCTCGCATGACTATGCAACTACGGGTGTCCCGCACGGGACAAACTTAGTCTGAGTAATCACGCTTCCGCCTCTACACAGAGACCCGTTGAACCGTATGCTCGTGGCGCGGGCGGGGGCAGAAGATATCACTCTTCTGACAAGCGACCCGATGGTTGCGCGCTACCCCGGTCCGATTCTGCTGATCCCTTAGCTCGCCGGGCCGCACCTGCTATACTTACGTCTCGGGACTGATGTGCATCTCGCCGGCTCCCAGCCGCTGCGGCCGCCGTCCTGCATAGTAGCGAAAGATTGAGAGGACTTCTCCAGTGTTGATGATTCGTCTGGCGCGTTTTGGCGCCCGCAAGCAGCCTTACTACCGCGTCGTGGTGATTGAGAAGGATCGTGCCCGCAACGGCCGCTCCATTGAGGTGGTCGGCACCTACAACCCCCGCACCAATCCCGCCTCGATCGACCTTAAGCGCGAGCGCATCGACTACTGGACCAGCAAGGGCGCGCAGTTGTCCGATACCGTCAAGCGCCTGGTGGCCAGGCATGTTCCGGCCCCCGTCGCGGCCTGAAGTCACCCACTTTTCCCCGTTCGCAACCTCTCTGCGTCATCCTGAAGGCACGGCTACGGCCGTGCCCTGTTCCGCAGCTAATAGAACGCGAGCTGCGTGCCGCCATTCCATTTCGGCTGTCTGCCGTATATTCCCCGTGTCTCGCCAGTTAGCCTGTTGGGCGCCCAGGGCCCGCAACTGCCTTGCAGCGCCCTGGCCTGATCCGGTGTGTCTAGATTAACCAACAGCCATCATTTTCATAGACTTTCGCGCTACTCCCCCATCAGTAACAGACTAGAAGTAACCGAACCAAAGTTATACTTTATGCACTATATCCGCGGTTAATCTTGCTGCTAGTATGAGCCAGCCCTGAAAGAAAGAAGTACTCACCGTGAGGGGGCACAACCAGACATGACGCAAGAGAAGATGGACAATATGCAGGAACTGGTCACCGAAATCGCCAAAGCACTGGTCGACACACCGGAGGCGGTCATCGTGGAAGCAGTCGAGCGCGAGGAGAGCACTGTGCTCCGGCTGCGCGTAGCCCCAACGGATGTCGGTAAGGTCATCGGCAAGCAGGGCCGCACCGCGCGCTCCATGCGAACGATACTGGGCGCCGTCAGCATGAAACACCACCACCGCTACACGCTCGACATCCTGGAAGAGGGCGAAACCGGCGCTTCGGCCGAACACGAGTAGCTTTTTCCCCCACTCGCCTCCAGAATAAAGACATGGCCCTGAGTGATTGGGCGGTCCTGGCGCATATAGTGCGCCCGCAGGGCCGCCACGGCGAAGTCCTGGCTGAGCTCCTGACCGACTTTCCCGAGCGGTTTGCCGAGCGCAAGCGGCTCTTCCTGCTACGCGGTGCCGCCCTGGCCGCGCCAGCTTCGGAGGCCTCCGAAGCCCGGCTGGAGAGCTTCCGCCTGCACCAGGGCCGGGTCGTGCTCAAACTCGCCGGGGTGGACTCAATCGAGCAGGCCGAGGCTCTTCGCGGGTATGATGTTGCCATCCCGGTCGCCGAGCGCGCGCCGCTGGATCAGGACAGCGTTTATATCGCAGACCTCATTGGCAGCGAGCTGGTCGACTGGGCCTCGGGTGGCCGCGTGATCGGCACCATTGTCGACGTGGACCGGCAGAGCACGGCCGCTTCTGCCCTGCTCGTTGTGCGCACAGGGCCCGGGCAGCCAGAGCTGCTGGTGCCGTTCGTCAAGGCCTATCTGCGTAGGATGGAACTGGAAAACCGCCGGATCGAGATGGAGTTGCCTGCGGGGCTGCTGGACCTGAACACCTCTGGCACCAAATCGGATTCCCAGGCAAAGCCGGCCGCAGAGCCTGCTCCGGCGGCGGCCCAATGAGCCTCCGCGTTGACATCATCACCATCTTCCCCGAGTTCTTCAGCGGCATCTTGACGCACGGCGTCATGCGCCGCGCGCTGGCCAGCGGAGCTCTACGGGTGAACGTGACCGACCTGCGCAGCGCCACCCATGACCGGCATCGCACGGTAGACGACCGGCCCTTCGGCGGCGGCGAGGGCATGGTGCTCAAGCCCGAGCCGATTTACGAGGCCGTGCGCGCTCTCAAGGTTGCCGCCAGGGCCGAGCGCGATCCCACGCGGGAGACCGTCGTGCTGCTCTCAGCCCAGGGCCGCCGCTTTATGCAGGTCACAGCCCGCGAGCTGTCGCAAATGGAACGCATTGTGCTGATCTGCGGCCGCTATGAAGGCGTTGACGAGCGCGTGGTCGACCTGGTCGCCGACCGCGAACTCTCAATTGGCGACTACGTCCTCTCCGGCGGCGAGCTGGGGGCAGCCGTCATCCTCGACGCCGTCATGCGCCTTTTGCCGGGCGTGCTGGGGAACGAGGCATCGAGTGAGTTCGAGAGCTTTGGCCGGCACGACGAGGCTCTCCCCGGCAACGACGGCG
>CAYQYM010000197.1:0-5038 GCA_964421715.1 uncultured Acidipila sp. | reverse complement strand
GCCCCACCAGCAGGGCCAAGTCCAGCAGCCGCCATGCAGCCAGCGCCAGCGGGTTGCTGAACAGCAGCGCCAGGTTCTTCGTCCAGCCCTCCCACATTGAGGGAAAGCTGCGGTACATGCGGGTTGCCAGCGCGTCCGGAGCATACCGGAAGCGCAGCCTAAGCCTGGCCCGCTTGACGGCAAAGGCCAGGTCCACATCCTCAAGCACGGACGACGCGACTGCGCAATGGCCACCAATCAGCTCATACGCGTCGCGCCGCACCATGAGAAACTGCCCGTTTGCCGCCGCCAGGCGCGACTCCGGGTCGCTCACCTTCAACGGCGGATAGGCCAGGGCCAGTTCGCTGAAGATGAGCGGCATCAACGCCCGCTGCCACAATCCGGTAACTATCTGCCGCGGCGAGTAGGAGAGCATCGCCACATTGTGCTTCTGTGCCTCGTGCAGCGCGCGTCGCAGGCCGCCGGGCTCATGCACGGTATCCGCATCGGTAAAGAGCAGCCACCTGCCCCGCGCATCCTGCGCGCCGGTCCAGACGGCATTCGCCTTGCCCGTCCAGCCCTGTGGCGGAGCGGGCGGGGTGAGCACGCGTGCCTCTTGCACTGCCTCGGCAATGGCCCGCGTGCCGTCGGTCGAGTGGTCGTCCACCACAATCAGCTCCCAGTCCGGCTCAAGCTGGGCGGCCAGCGAGGCCAGGCAGGCGGCCAGGCAGTCTTCCTCGTCTCTTGCGGGAACGATGATGCTGAGTTCGATCTCGGATGTCTGCAATGGGTGGCCCTGCAATTATTATAGAAACGTGGGTAAAGTCAGGCTGCTTTTCATCCTTTTTGCGGCGCTTGTGCTCACCGGCGGCTGCGACCGCGGTGAGCACCCAGGCCAGATCGGCACGAAGGCGCCCCAGTTCACCATCAACAGTCACGACCAGACTCTCAGGCTGGCCGACTATCGCGGCCGCATCGTCGTGCTTAACTTCTGGGCCTCCTGGTGCGCCCCCTGCATTGAAGAGTTTCCCTCGATGGTCGTCCTGCAGCAGCAGATGCCCCAAATCGCGGTGGTGGCTATCAGCTTCAATGATGAGTACAACGCCTACAAAGCGTTCGTGGCAGAGAACCACCTCTCCAGCCTCACCACCATCTTCGACACAACGCAAAAGAGCAACCTTGCCTTTGGCACGACGCGCCCGCCGGAGACTTACATTATCGATCGCAAGGGCATCATCCGGCGCAAGTTCATCGGCCCGCAGAACTGGACAAGCCCCGAGATCGAGAGCTATCTACGCAGCCTATAGCCGCTGCTAGAATCCTCGTTATGACACAGCTCGACGTCCTCTACCGTTACGAACACCACCCCAGTGAGGCTGCCATGTTCGCCATCGGCAAGCTGAGCGACGTCTACGGCATCCGCCGCATCCGCCTCGATGCGGATGCAAAAACTGTCCGGGTGGAGTACGACGCGACCAGGCTCACGCGCCCTGTAATCCTACAACTGCTGCGCCGCGCCGGCCTCAGTGTGACGGAAGAGATTCCACTTATCCCGCCGCAGCCCGAGCCAGCACCCGCAGCCTAGCCCTGCGGATGGCGCGATCTCCAGCCGAGCGCGGCATCAGCCACGATGGGCGGCACTGCGCACACCAAAGATCGAATCGAGCACCAGCAGCACGCCGCCGGTCACAATCGCCGAATCTGCGAGGTTGAAGTCGGGCCAGTGATAGTGCCAGTTGCCAAGGTGCAGCGTCACTTCCAGGAAGTCCGTTACGGTGGCGTAGCGAATCCGGTCCCACACGTTGCCCAGCGCGCCGCCCAGTACCAGTGCGAGGGAGATGCTGATGACCGTAAACCTGCGGCCCAGCCGCAGCAGCAGCCCGAGTACAATTACCGCGGCCAGAAGCGAGAACGCGATCAGCATCCAGCGCGTACGGTTCGGCGCGTCGCCATCGGCGAACAGGCTGAACGCCGCGCCCGCGTTCTGCACGTGCGAAAGTTTGAACCACGTGGGAATGACCGGGATCTCCTGGCCTTCGTACATGTGGCGCATCACCCATGTTTTGCTGATGCGGTCTGCTGCGACCACGAGGGCAGTGATGCCGAAGAGAGCCGGGCGCGCATCTCTCATGCCGCGTCAGCCTCATAGCCCATCTGCGTTAGCGCAGTCGCGCAGCGGCCACAGACGCGCGGCCACGGCCCGAATACGGCCACATCGGGCATGAAATTCCAGCAGCGTTCACACTTTTCTCCGCTGGCCGGGGCGGTCTCTACACGCAGTTCGGCAGCTTCGGCAATCGTCACCTGCGACACGTTCAGCAGCTCCTTCAGAGAAGATTCATAGCGCCGCAGCAGGGCAAACGTGTCGCCTGGCGCTGCAATCGTAACCTGCGCCTCCAGCCCCTTGCCGATGCGCTTCTCCCTGCGCGCCTCTTCCAGGCTCCTGAGCACCTCATCGCGAGCCGCCAGCAGCCGCTGCCATTCCGCCATCATCGCTTCGTCTTTCGGGGCGATCTCCTCCGGGCGGGGAAACTCCGCCACGTGGACGCTCGACTCACGATTGAGCGTGATCGGCATATATTGCCAGACCTCGTCAGCGGTGAAGCTGAGAACCGGAGCAAGCAGCCGAACGAGTGCGTCCGTGATGCGCCAGATCACGGTCTGCGCCGAGCGCCTTGCGATACTCTGCGGCGCAAAGGTGTACATCCGGTCCTTGAGCACGTCCAGGTAAAGCGCGCTCAGGTCTACCACGCAGTAGTCGATCACTGCGTGATAGACGCGGTGAAACTCCAGGGCTTCATACCAGCCCAGCACGCGTTCCGTCAGCTCGCGCGTGCGGCCCAGCATGTAGCGGTCCAGCGGCTCCAGGTCTTCAACCGGCAACTGCGAGTGCTCCGGCTCAAAGCCATGCAAGTTGCCCAGCAGGAAGCGAAAGGTGTTGCGCAGTTTGCGATAGTTGTCCGCCACGCGCTGCATGAGGTTTTCGCTCGCCGCCATGTCCTCGCGATGGTCCACCGAGGCCACCCACAGCCGGACAATCTCGGCGCCCAGCCGGTCCGCAATGTCCACTGGGTCCACGCCATTGCCCAGCGACTTGGACATCGCGCGGCCCTGCTCATCCAGTGTCCAGCCCGCCGTGGCCACGTGACGGTAGGGAGCCTGGTCGCGAATAGCCACTGCGGCCAGCAGCGAGGAGTGGAACCAGCCGCGGTGCTGGTCGCCGCCCTCCAGGTAGAGGTCAGATGGAAAGGCCAGCTCCGGCTCCGCGGCGGCGACCGCATTCCAGCTTGCGCCGGAGTCAAACCACACATCCAGAATATCCGTCTCGCGACGGAACTTCGCGCCCTGGCAGCCTTCGCACTTTGCTCCATTGGGCAGCAGCGCCTGCGCCTCTTCCGAGTACCACGCCTCGATACCTCTTTCGAGCAGCAGGGCGATCACCCTGCGGTTCACAGCCGGGTCCAGCAGCGGGCGGTTGCACCCGTCACACAGGAAAACCGCAATCGGCACGCCCCATATGCGCTGTCGGCTGATACACCAGTCCGGCCGGGTCGCAATCATGTTCGAGATGCGTTCCTCACCCCAGGCCGGGTCCCACTTCACCTTGCGGATCTCGTCCAGCGCACGCTGCCGGAAGGTGGTGCCGTCCATCGGCGTCTCCATGGAGATGAACCACTGCTCCGTCGCACGGAAGATCACCGGGTTGTGGCAGCGCCAGCAATGCGGGTAGCTGTGCTCGAGATTGTTGCGCCCCATCAGTGCGCCGCGCACCCTCAGCATCTCGATGATGCTCGCATTCGCCTCAAACACCGTCTTGCCCTCGTACTCGGGCAGGCCCTTGCGCAGCCGGCCTTCGGCATCCACATTGCAGGTCTGGCTCAGCCCGTACCGCGCGCCGGTGTAAAAGTCGTCCGCGCCGTGCGAGGGTGCGGTGTGTACCGCGCCCGTGCCCTGGTCGGCGGTAACGTAGTCGGCGTTCACGCCGAGAATGTCGCGGTCAAGAAACGGGTGCCGGAAGAGCACCCGGTCGAGCGCGCTGCCCTTCAGCCGCGTCAACTCCACGGCCTGCTGCAACCCGCAGTTGTCTCGCACCTGCTGCGCCAGCGCCTCCGCCACGAGGTAGACCGAGCCATCCTCCGCGAGGGCCACATACTCGAAGTCCGGATGGAAGGCCACGGCCAGCGAGGCGGGCAGCGTCCATGGGGTGGTGGTCCAGATGATGGTGTAAACCTGCCGGCCGGCGAGCAACGGGCTCAGGCTCGCTGGGTTTCCCTTGAGCGCATAGCGCACGTAGACGCTGGGGCTGGTGTGCATCTCGTACTCCACCTCGGCCTCGGCCAGCGCCGTCTGGTCATGGATGCACCAGTAGACTGGCTTCAGCCCGCGGTAGACGAAGCCGCGCTCCAGAAACTCATAAAAGGTTTCAAGCGTCCTGGCCTCGTAGCCACGGTCCATCGTCAGGTAAGGACGGTCAAAGCGGCCCAGCACCCCAAGGCGCTGAAACTGCTGGCTCTGCAGGTCTACATACTTCTGCGCATACTCGCGGCAGGCGCGCAGCACGCTGGCGCGAGGCATCTCCAGCTTTTTGCGGCCCAGCTTCTCATCTACCTTGATCTCGATCGGCAGGCCGTGGCAGTCCCACCCCGGCACGTAAGGCGCGTCAAAGCCGGCCATCGTCTTTGACTTGACTACAAAATCCTTCAGGCACTTATTGAGCGCGTGTCCCAGGTGAATGGGGCCGTTCGCATACGGCGGCCCGTCATGCAGGATGTACTTCGGCCGGCCGGCGCGTGCCTGGCGAATCTGTTCATAAAGGCGGGCTTCGGTCCACTGCTTCAGTCGCTGCGGCTGATTCTGCGGCAGGTTTGCCTTCATAGGAACCTCGGTTTTCGGCAGCGTTAGGGTCGCCTTCAGTTCAGGCGCAGCAGACATCGTCTCTACGTTCAGGGGATCTTGTTCAGGACACGCATTTTTTATCTTCCTCGGCCATGGCGAGTTTGGTTTCCCGCCACCGTCTACAGCTGCAACTACATTCTTCGGCGCGGCCTCTCATTAGACA
>CAYQYM010000196.1:0-5058 GCA_964421715.1 uncultured Acidipila sp. | reverse complement strand
TGCTCGCCGGCGCGCGCCGCTTCAATCGCGGCGTTCAGGGCCAGCAGGTTGGTCTTCTGCGCGATCTCCTCGATGACGTTCACGATGCGGATGATCTGCTCGGACTCCTTGCCGAGCCGCTGCACCGTGGCCGCGGTTTCGCGTACCGAGTCAGCAATGGAAGACATGCTGGTCAGCATCTGTTCGACGGTGCTGCCACCGTGGCGTGCCGTCTTTGCAGCTTCTTTCGCGTTCTCGGCCGCGTTCTGCGCATGACGGCTCACCTCGGCGATCGAGATGGACATCTCCTGCATGGCGCTCGCTGCCTGCTGTGTCTGCAGGCTCTGCTCCTTGATGCGACGGAACGACGAGCTGGCCGACTGCGACAGCATGGCGGAGTCACTGTTCACCGTGCCCGAGATCTCGGTGATGGTGCGGATCATCTCACGCAGATTCTGCTGCATCGTGTTGACCGAGTGGGCCAGTTGGCCCACCTCGTCCTCTGAACCGGTGCGGATGGGCTCACCCGTCAGGTCGCCCTCTGCAATGGCGTGCGCGCGGCTGCCCACCAGGTTGAGCGAGCGCAGAATGCGGCGCGTGGTGTACTCGGAGAGCAGACCCCCCAGCAGCCCGCCCACCAGGATCGAAACCCACATCAGCATCGACTGCATATGGTTGAGCCGCACCATCCTCCACATGTCGTCAGAGGTGGAGTTTGTAAGCTGCTCGCTCAAGGCGGAGGCGCCGTCCAGAAAAGTGACCTCGGAGCCTGCGACAGTGCCTTGCAGCATGTCAAATGCCTTACCCGTCTCGTCGCCGCCGTGGCCGATGGCAAGCTCCGCCACCTTCTTCTGGCCTTCTTCAAGCGTGCGGTAGTTGCGGATGAGCCGCTCTACCGCGGCGCCGCCACTCGCCGGGTCCATCACAGTCTTGTAGCGCTCCATGTCGGCCATCGCCTTTTCGCCGAACTGAAACGAGGCTTCCAGTTCGGCCTTATACCGTGCGGCCATCGACGGATCGGTTCCAAACAGCATGTAAGACTTCAGCGCGGAGGAGGAGCGAAGCGCCGCCACTCGCGCATTCCGGACCGTGTTGGCCGCCGGCAGGCGCTCTTCAGCAATGCTGGACGACAGCGAGCTTACCTCAACCATCTTCAGGTAGGCGCAAAGCGAGCCGAGCACCACGGCTAAAAGCAGCACGCCGTTGCTCAGGCGCAGTTTGTTCGATAGACGGAACTTCGCAAATACCATGTTGCTGCACGCTCCTCGTGATGAATGCGCCTGCCGTGGAAGACACCTGCGCTTAGTTGAGCTCGAAGTTGACCTCGATCTCAACCGTGGATTCGCTGCTGGCCGGCACGAACTTCCAGCGCTTCACCGCCTCCTCGGCAGAGGCCGTCAGCATCTTGTTGCCTGCCGTCGCCTTGGTGGCGCTTACGTTCCCATCCGGCGCCACTGTCGCCTCCACTTTCACCACGCCGGCAATGCGCATGCGCTTGGCCAACTCCGGATAAACTGGAGCGATACGCTTCTCCACACGCCGATCATCGGCATAGGCCAAAAACGAGTGAGCCAGAAGGACAAACGCCAGCAGCGGCAGCGCTGCTTTACGAAGATAAACAGGAATCTGCATTGAGTGACCTCACGGACTTGGCGGACGAGGCCGCCGTTTAGAGGTCTTTATCGACTGCAGTTCGATGTGCCTTCAGTTACCTTTGGTGTGGGCCTCGCGTCTTCCAGTCCGGCGCATTTCAGGGTTTCGACCGCACCAGGCCTACTCCACCGCGCCTGGTACTATCTCGGCAAACGTCAGGTTGTGCGCACGGCTACCGGTCGCCTCGCGCCACTTGTCAAACAACCGCCCGTAGCTGTCCGTCATCAGCTCCCCCTGGGCCAGCCCCAGCCCACGGCTGATGCGGTCAATCCACTCTTCCGGACCCTCGAGCTCGGCGAAGTTGCCGATAGCAGTCTCATCGATAACGCAGTAGCCCGTAGCGTCGGCAAACTCGGTGCGGTACTTCTCGTAGATGAAAGAGGGCGTGTAGCCGAGCTGCTCGAAGATGGTGCCGACGGCCTCGCCATCCTCGATGCGTGTCTCGGTCTCGATGCGGTGCTTGTGCAGCTCGTCCGGGTCGTGGTCCTCTGGCAGCCGCTTGTGCGTCAACACCCAGTCCGCGCCATACTGGCGCAGCCTTAGAATGCTGCGCCGCGCGCGCAGCGTGCGCTCTGCGGTGTCATAAAGCACGTTGCGCTCAAAGGTGCGCTGAGTAAGCCGGCGAAAGCCGATGGCCGCAAGCTGCTGCTCAAGCGCGGCCACCGAGGCTACGCGGAATTTCACCTCGATCTCGATGCCGCTGCTCATGCGCCCCAGTATAAGGCGTAACCGCAGGCATAATAATCTTCGTGGAGAATCCGGGAAAGAATACGTTGCGGCTGCTGCTGCAGCCCGGCGATGTCGAGTCTGACCAGGCCCGTGCGGTGATCGCGCGCGCGGCTGCCGTTCTGCGCGAGGGCGGTACCGTGGCTTTTCCCACCGAGACCGTCTACGGACTAGGCGCGAACGCGCTCGATGCGGACGCTGTGGCGAAGATCTTTCTCGCCAAGCAGCGGCCTCCGTGGGACCCGCTCATTGTCCATATTTCAGACACCTCCATGCTGCCGCTGGTCACCGCGGACCTGCCCGAGATGGCGCAGCGCCTGATGGAGGTGTTCTGGCCCGGCCCGCTCACGCTGCTGGTCCCGCGCGGCCCGCGCATTCCGGATGCGGTTACCGCCGGCCGCCCGCGCGTCGGCATTCGCATGCCGGAGAGTCCGGTCGCGCAGGCGCTGGTCCGCGCGGCCGGCGTGCCGGTTGCCGCGCCCAGCGCCAACAGTTTTGGACGGCCCAGCCCCACCCGCGCGGCGCACGTGATCGAAGACCTGGACGGGCGCATTGACGCCTTGCTGGACGCCGGGGAGACCGCGCATGGCCTTGAGTCGACCGTCGTCGACCCCTGCGAGGACCCCTGCATCGTCTATCGCCCCGGAGTGATCACGCTTGAGCAGATTCGTGCCGTCGCCCGCGGCGCCGTGGCCTACACGCATCAGGTGGATGCCGCCGCGCCTGCAGCGCTTCCTTCACCCGGCGTCGGCATGCGTCACTACGCCCCACGCGCCCGGCTGGTGCTGGTGGAGGCCGAGGGGCCGGCGCCGTTCCTGGCATTTCGCCAGGCGGCAGAGCAGGCCGCCGAACGCCGCGAGCGCCTGGGGCTGATGCTGCCGGACAGCTTTCAGCCGGCGGCCGCAGGCATTCCCGCAACTATTTTTCGCTGGGGAAGCTGGAGTCAGCCCGAGACGCTGGCGCAGCGGCTCTTTGCGGGGCTTCGCGAGCTGGATGCGGCAGGCGTAGAGACGATCCTCTGCCCATTGCCCACCGCGCAGGGGCTGGGCGCCGCCATACGCGACCGCCTGCAGAAGGCGGCCCGGCCAAAGTAGGCAGCGGGTACGCACGGTGCCGGCTCAGGCGTGGTTCTCGCCCACCTTGTAGAGATACTTGATGCTGGATTTGTAGATCAGCATGCGGCCATGGTTCCTCACCTTGATCGCGTTGCGGTCGTACCACTCGATGTAGCCTTCAATTCGCTCTCCGTCCTCCAGTACAAAGCACATCAGCGTCTGCGTCTGTGCCTGCTTTTGGAAGTAGAACGCTTCGGCATGGGAGCTGTCCGGTACGGTCGCAATTGAGCTGGCCTGGTGCGAAAGGACAGGAGTGGAGCGACGGGCGAAGCCGCGGTCGCCCAGGGCGCGCGCGGGCAGCGTAGGCCGGATGAGCTTGCGCGGCTCCATGGGCAGGGGCCTGCTCTCCGGGCTCTCCTCTTGTGCGGAAGTTGCCGTGGCAGAAGGACGCGCAGCCTGCGCGCCTGCGTGGTGCAGTGGGGAAGTGTCAGCCATTTCCTATAGACAATGCTGCCAGCTACAGATGCGTCATGCTTCCCGCCGGTTGACTCACACCGGGGAACGCCCGCATCGGCGAAAGCAGCCAGCCCTTTCTTCTATGACTTTCGTGGATTACTTGGCACAACTGTAAACCAGGCAGCCAGGAGAATCCAGAGCAAAGCGCGCTGTTTACCGGGAGAGCGTCGTTGCAAAGGAGTCAAGCGCAAGGGAGCGGAGCAGGTTGCGCCGCATGCCCGATTCCACCTGGTGAATGCCGCGTTCCGCCGCCTCAATCCAGGGCAACATGATTTCGCCGGCGAGCGAGGTGAGCTCGCGGTCCAGATCGACATTCCGGATGAGATCCGCCTGGCCCTGGTGCAGCAGCATCAGGTCGCGCAGCAGGCTGCACATGGCATCGAGCAGAGCCTGCGTCTTCTGCTGGCCCTCAGCCCCGGCCCGGTACGTCTCCGTGGTGCGAAAGAGCGCGGAGTGGTCCGGCTCACGCAGGGCAGTACGCAGCAGCAGCAGCGCATCCTGCCGTGCGGCGAGATAATTCTCCAGCGGAAAGTGCAGTGCGCGGCCTACGGCCCCCTCGGCCAACCGCGCGGCCAGGGCGCGTTGTGTGGGCTTCCAGTCTGAGCGGCGCGAGGCCAGCAGGCGCTCAATCTCGGCCAGCGGTACCGAGCCAAGCCTCAACAGTGCGGCGCGCGAACGAATGGTGGGCAGCAGTTCTCCCGGGTTTTCCGCCAGCAGCACGAGGGAGGCGTGCGCCGGCGGCTCTTCCAGCACCTTGAGCAGGGAGTTTGCAGCCTCCTTCATAAAGGCCGCGCTGGTAAAGATGTAGAACGCGCGTCGCGCCTCTGCCGGCACCCGGTAGATCTCGCGGATGACCGTGCGCACCTGCCCCAGCTTGATGAGCAGCTGTGGCGGGTCTGGTGGAATCACCAGCACATCGGGATGTGTCTGCACCAGAATTCGCGTGTCGCGCCTGTCGGCGTCCCGCATCTCCTCGCGCGTGGTGGTGGCCTCTTCGATGCGCCCGTCCAGATCGAATGCCGCGCCGATGCGCACGCAATTCGTGCAGGTACCGCAGGCATCCGGCAGGCCATCAGTCTCAGGGCGCACCAGGCAATTCGCAGTCTGAGCCAGCAGCACGGCCAGCGTG
>CAYQYM010000195.1:0-5065 GCA_964421715.1 uncultured Acidipila sp. | reverse complement strand
CAGTATGCGCTATGGATGAGTGAGCGTACGCCGGCAGAGCACGAGAGGCTGATCCGGTGGTGGCAGGATGAGATCGAGGGCACGGGCCGCGTGCCCCTGATGACGAGCGCGGACAAGCCCGAGGTGCTTCGCTTTGGGTCAGGCACGGACGCGGATCTGCGGCTGAGCTGGCAGGAGTTCCTAATCCGCATGGTGGGGAACGCTTTCGGGCTGCCGCCGATGATGCTGGGCCTGGAGCGGGAGGTGAACCGCACAACGGCAGCCGAGCAGGCGGCAGATGCCTTCCGGAGCGCGGTGGCTCCGCTGGCAAGGCTCGTGGCCGAGCACCTCACGCGGGATCTCTTTGCGAAGAAGCTGGGGTGGCGCGAGTTTGAATTTCACTTCAACGAGCTGGATGCTCCGGACGAGGCGACGGAGGTAGACATCCAGACGAAGCTGCTGGCCGCCGGTGTGCTGACGGTGGATGAGGTGAGAGCGATGCGCGGCTTGGCACCGCGGGCCACTGTAGATGGAGCAAGGCAAGGAACGGAGGCAGGATGAGGGTGGAGGCGATGGCAGTGACGATGCCGGAGGTAGTGGACCATCCGAACCGGGTGCCGTTTGCCGGCGTACTGACGCTGGTGGACGAGCCAAGCACACGGGCACCCTCCGGAGCGATGGGACACCGCGTGATCCTGACGAGAGCGGCGGCGTTGGCGGCGCTGCCCTCTCTGCTGGGCATGGCGGTGGACTACACGCCGGAGTGGGACGGGCACGACGCGCGGAGGAAGTGCGGAATAGTCACCGAGGCGGACGTGGTGGGCAACCAGCTGCGGGTGAGCGGATACCTGTTCGGGCGGGACTTCCCGGAGGTGGAGCAGCGGATGGATGCGGCGCAGGCGGGGGCGATGGGCATGTCTTACGAGCTGGCGGATGCGCACGTGGAGGACATGCGGGCCGAAGTTTGGAAGCTGACGCAGGCGACCTTTACCGGCGCGGCGATCCTGTTGCGAGAAAAGGCCGCGTATCGCAACACCTCGTTCCGCGTGCTGGGACGGCGGTGTCGCACCCAGTTGATGCAGCCGGCAAGAATGGCGGCGAACAGGACGCGTTCACGGGCTGAGATGATGCCGCGCGATGGGCAGAGGACGGCCAGGCACGCCGAAAAGCTTTAAACAACCGGTAGCACTACAACGTGAGAGACGAGAAAGGAAAGAAGATGCAGATAGAGCAAAACGAGATGGAGATTCGCCTGCAGGCGAGCATGGAGCGACTGGAGTCCGCAGCAGGCTTGCTGGAGCGCACGGTGGCGTGGCTGGAAGCGCGTGACCAGAGCAGCCTTGAGAAGGTGACAGCAGCCATTGAGGAGCGTCCCCAGGAGGAACTGACCCGCAAGCTGGCCGAGGCCGAGCGGCAGATTGCCGAACTGAAGGCCGCAGCCGCTGTGCAGTCCGCGCGCAGGACGATTCCGGGTGCAACGACGCAGCTGCTGGCCAAGCAGGGCATCGCATCGCTGGATTCGTTGGAGGCAGGCGCGGTGGATGCAGCGCTGCAGGGGCTGAGCATAGAGCAGCGCATCGCGGTAAAGTCGCAGCTGCTGCGCGCTGGCGCACTGATCTAATTGCATCGGACTCTGCACCTGGACTGAGCGCAATATAGCCGCGCGTGAGCTTAGGCAGGCCTGCTTCCTTACCAAAGGAGGCAGGCCTTTGTGCTTATGGGCAAGACGAACCAGCCTGTGTGGAACAGGCGGAAGGAAATGGAATGAACGCAAATTTTTACGACATTCATGCTGCTGCTGATTTCATCGGACCCGGTGCCATTGAAGTGCCCTCCTACCAGCCGGAGATCACCGACATTGTTCGCCGCCGCGGCATGTTTGGACAGCGCATCAAGCAGGTACCGGCGACCGGTCATCCTTCGCGTTTCTTTGAGGAGACGGCGATTCCCTCTCCTTCGGCTGCGGCCGGGTTTGTGGATCCACGCAACATTGTGGCGCCGGCGGTAAGCCCGGCGCGTGTGGAACGCAGTGTTCCGCTGAAGGCCGTGGTGGCGCAACTCAACTACAACCTGTTCGACATCGAGCTGGGTACGCAGCAGAAGCAGTTTGCCTACCTGCAGGCCAAGGACCTGGTGGACACGGTGGACGGCGTGATGCGTACGCATGACGTCGCCCTGTGGAATGGCAATGACACCTCGCTGAGCACTCCGACCACTGCGCAGTACTACGGCGCGGCGGGGCAGATTGCGGCGGGCGGAAACACGGTGACCATTGGTACGGCAGCAAGCATCGTCGACGGACTCAAGTCGACGGTAGCGCAGATGGTGGCCAACAGCGGTTTTGCTGTGCGCCCGACGGCCATCTACGCCAACCCGGTGCTGCTGGACCTGATCGACCGCGAGATGAAGAGCGAGTTCAACGTGGTGCTGAGCACCAAGGAGATCAATGCCGGCTACACGGTCAAGACGCTCTCGACACAGGCGGGCGAACTCCCGCTGATTCCAGACTGGGCGCTGACCTACACGGGCACTCCGGGCTCGGGCTCGGCGGTACTGCCGGCCTACATCGTGACGGAAGACTTGATCGAGTATCACTGGTTGAGCGACGCGGCTCCGCGCGTGTTCCAGCTCGGTGTTCCGGGATCGCTTGCCTCGCAGTACGTGGTGGTGAAGTTTGGCGGTGTCGTGGTGAAGGGTGCGAGCTACGCGCATTCCCAGGTGCTGGTCGACCGGTAAACACTGCCCGGTCGACTAGGGGCACTCCGTGCAAACCAGCCGGAGTGCCCCTTGCTGTTTGTTGAAGGAATACGCAAGGAGGAGAGCGGGATGGGATATTTGCAGCCGACAGAGTACACCGTCTACGGACTGGCGGCCGACACGAGCGATGACTGGATCACCTTGGCGTCCGCGCTCGTGGACAGCTACTGCCGGCGGGCCAGCCTGAACGTGACCCAGTACACGGAACGGCTGCGGGTTGTGGAGCGATCGCAGTCTGTGCGGCTGAGCTTTCTGCCGCTGGCGTCGACTGCGCCGGCTGCAAGTCCGCTGGTGAGCGTACGAGCCCGCTACGCCAAGCCACGTCGTGGAGAGATGGTGTTTCCACTGGAGGAAGAGGTGCTATGGGCGTTTTCACTGCCGGGCGCATGGACATCCGTCGACCCCTCGACGGTGGACTTTGTCGCCGAGACCGGAGAGCTGGTTTTTCCTTTGAGCATCCTGGGGCTGCCGTATAACGAGGTCGAGGTGACCTATACGGCCGGGCTCGCAACGATTCCGGACGCGGTGAAATCAGCATGCGCTTTGCTGGTTAAAAATGCCCAGTCCACGCCTGGACTCAACGTGAAGTCGAGCAAGCTGGACACGATGCAGATGGATTACTTCTCAGGCTCGCTGATCGATGCAACGGTAGCGATACTGCTGCGGCCCTGGGCCGCGCGAAGGCTGGGGTGAGCGATGAGCGGAGACACAAGCGTTCGCAATGGTACAGCCGCCGCGGGGCGAATGGCCGATGCGCTGTTGCGCGGGCTGGGCGGCGAGATGGCTAAGCTGCTGATGCCGCCACTGGGCGTGGATACAACCGATGCGGGGCAGATGGGGGTGAACACTCCGGGCTTTATGCAACTGCCACTTGCACCGGCGATTCTGCGGCGTGTGCGTCCGGAGATGGCGGAGGGTGAGCAGCCGCGTTATGAGCTGATGGTTTCAGCGACGGCCGTCGCTGCGCAGGTGAGCGCCCTGCAGTTGTCCTCGGCCGATGCGCTGTTTGCGATGTGCGCTGGCGTGATTGCAGGCGGCAGGCAATTCCTGGTGGAGGCTGCGTCAGGGTCAGAAGTTCATGGATCTGCCTACGCCTATCGGCTGCTGCTGCGCGAGGCTTTTAGAGAACAGCTGGTGCTCTAAAAAAGAGAGACGAGCGGCATTTGCATGACAACGACCGCAGTTTGAGCCCTCGACGGGAATGGAGTTTCAGTGTGGAAAACGCAAAAGACAGTTTCTACCTGGCGATGCGACAACAGCTGGCGGCGATCAACCCAGCGCGAGTGGCAATAATACGCGGGCTGACGAGGCCGGGGATCCTGGTAGAAGAGGCAGAGCCGGCCGCCGCGCAGCTACCGGGCGATATGTTTGTGCTGCGCTGGGGCGCTGTGATGGTGGACATAGAACTGCCGAATCCGCTGGTGCAGATGCAGTGTGAAATTCATTATGCGACCAGCGGAACGCAAGGAAATGCTGGGCTGGATCGCGGGCGCTGCCTTGCGGCGATGGATGCCGAGCTAATCGCAATGATGGAAGGTGGTTCCGCAGCAAAGTCTGACTACACGCTGAATCCGGCGGTGCTGCTGCGCACACGAGTCTGGTGGACGATGCCTGCCTTTGGACCGCAGACGACGCTGCGGGACAGACTTTCACGCGTGGCCAAAACGACAGTCTTCAGCTACCAGGAAGAGGGTGAACGATGAACGCGGTGCAGACTCCGATGGTGACGGGCCGGGTTCGCGCCTATTTTGCGCCTGTGAATCGCGCCGCGGGCGCACCTGTGATCTTCGATCCGGTACAGATGGGCGGCTTCTCCCTGGACGCGCCTCCCGCCCCTTGGATCGACCTAGGCTGGATCACCGGCTTCACACGCAAGGCGGCCGGCAAGACAGGTGCGCTTGAAGCGGGAGTGCCGGCCGCATCGCGAATGCAGGTGAGGCAGTCGCTCGACGCAACAGTTTCTCTACGGTTCAAGACGTGGAGCAAGCTGACGATGGCCCTGGCCTCAGGCTCAGAGCATATGAACCTGCTCTCACCGGCGGCGGGTGCGCCAGCGAACGGCTCGGGCAGCAGGAGCAGCGGCGCGAAGACGGTGTTGGGCGGCTCAACGGCAACGACGCTGCTGCTGAATCCCGGCGACGAAGCGGGCTTTCCGGCGGGAACAATGGTGGCAGTCGATGCTGATTATGCGGGGCAGACCGGGTTTGTGGGTACGCCGGTCAGTGCAGCGTATGTGCGCGGATCAACGAGAGTCAATAACGACCCTGACTAAATCCGGCGTGTAACTTTCAATGTTGCGCGCGTGAGTGGTGCAGCGCCGGGCATGCTG
>CAYQYM010000194.1:0-5079 GCA_964421715.1 uncultured Acidipila sp. | reverse complement strand
CCCTATGCCTGGTCCGCGCACCCGCTCTTTGCCGTGGACGCGGGCGACCGCATTCACCTGCCCGGCAACCCCGAGATCACGGTGGAAGGATCGGCGGGCCAGCGACTCGGTCCCTCTGGCGCCAAGCACACCTGGCCGCACGTAACGCTGCCCACCCCAGGGGACGGCTCGGCGGTCGACCTCAGTGTTGCCCAGGATGCGCTGGCCGGAATCGGCGACAAGCTCTACACTGCGGCACCCGCGGAGGGCTGGTGCGCGCTCGACCGGCTGGAGTTCGGCAAGCGGATTACGCTGCGCTTCGACCCCACGCTCTGTCCCTGGCTGGGGCTGTGGCTCTGTTACGGTGGCTGGCCTGAGGCGGCAGCACAGCGCCAGCAGGCCGTGGCGCTTGAACCCTGCAATGCGCCAGTGGATTCACTAGCCGAGGCGGTCGCGCGCGGAGCAGCGCGCCGGCTGCAGCCCGGAGGCACGGACCGCTGGACGCTGCAAATCTCGGTTAGTGATATACGTTAGAGTCTTGTGACTGCTTAAACTGCGCCGGGCCGCGCTCCGAGGAGACTCCTTTATGCTGGATGTAAGCGGTATCAAATCCCTCCACCTACATCGCTTCGGCCGCAACCCTGCACTCTTCTCCGCACCGGGCCGCGTCAACCTCATCGGCGAGCACACCGACTACGCCGAAGGTTTTGTGATGCCGGTAGCCATTGACTTTTCCACTATCGCTGCAGTCTCCGGCCGCGACGACGGCAGAATCGTGCTTTACTCGCGCAACTTCGACGCCGAGGTCTCGTTTGACCTGGCCAGCCTGCCGGAGAAGGGAAACCACCAATGGTTCGATTACCCGATGGGTGTGGTCCTCGTGCTGGCCCAGGCGGGTGTAAGTATTCCGGCCATGAGCCTCACCCTCGAAGGCGACGTGCCCATCGGCGCAGGGCTGAGCTCCTCGGCCTCGATCGAGGTGGCCACGGCGCTGGCCGTGCTCGCGGCCGCCGGCACGGAGATGGCTCCCGAAGAGGTTGCGCGGCTCTGCCAACGCGCGGAGAACACCTACGTCGGCGCATCGACCGGCATCATGGACCAATTTATCGCCACCTGTGGTGCGGAAAACCATGCGCTGCTGCTGGACTGCCGCGACCTGAGCTTCCGGCTGGCACCGATCCCCCCGGACATCTCCCTGGTGATCTGCAACACGATGGTCAAGCACACGCACGCCGGGGGTGAGTACAACACGCGCCGCGCCGAAGTCGAAGAGGCTACAGCAATTATCCGCCGCCACCGGCCTGGGGTACGCGTGCTGCGTGATGCCACGGTAGACGACCTGAAGGAGTACGGGCCGGAGATGCCGCCCAATGTGCTCAAGCGCGCACGCCACATCATCACGGACAGCCAGCGGGCCGTCGCGGCCGCCGAGGCCCTGGAGCGCGGCGATCTGGCCACACTGGGCCGCCTGATGGCCGAGGCGCACGCCAGTTACCGCGACGACTTCGAGGCCAGCTGTCCTGAGGCCGACCTGATGGTGAATCTGGCCAACCAGCAGAAGGGCCTGATCGGTGCGCGACTTACGGGCGGCGGCTTCGGCGGATGCACGGTGAACCTGGTGCGGGCTACCGATGTCGAGGAATTTTCGCGCAACGTCAGAACAGGCTACGAACAGCGGACCGGCATCCAACCGGAGATATATCGCTGCCACGCCTCGGCGGCGGCGCACAGGCTCTAAGCACCTTGTAACTTTAGTTTTTTCGCCGGTAGCTGTAAGTTGTTGCAATCGCGGCTATAACGATTTCCACAATACGCGTGGATGAATTTTTATGGGTTGGCGTGTTTGGGCTTGCTACACTACGCGCACGTTTTCCCACAACCAGTTCCGTAGCCGCAAGTGGGCTGTAACGCTTTCACGCAGTCTGCGATGCAGACACCGTGACCTGCTTCCGCTCTCTTCGGACCATCCAGTCGGTCCGAGCTGCGGGGAGATGAGTAAAGAATGCAATTTTCAAGCCGGATTCCTGCTGAAGTTTTGAACTCCGACACCAACATCATTGCCTACTTCTCGATGGAGATTGCCGTTCTCCCGGAGATGCCCACCTACAGCGGCGGACTCGGCGTGCTTGCCGGGGACACCCTGCGTTCGGCCTCGGACATGGGACTTCCGCTGGCAGCGGTCACCCTGGTGCACCGGTCCGGCTACTTCCGCCAGCACCTGGATGCCGACGGAGTGCAGACCGAGGAGCCGCAGCCCTGGCGGCCGGAAGAGCTGCTGCGCCCCGAAGACCCGGTGGTCACGATCTACATTGAGGGGCGCCCGGTCGCCATCCGCTGCTGGCGTTACGCCATGCAGGGCGTCACCGGCCACAGCATCCCCATCTACCTGCTGGACACCGACCTTGAGCAGAACGATCCGCGCGACCGCCGCATCACCGACTCTCTCTACGGCGGGGACAGCGACTACCGGCTGCGCCAGGAGGCGGTGCTGGGCATTGGCGGCGCGCACATGCTGCGCGCGCTGGGCTACCAGCCGGTGGTACACCACATGAACGAGGGCCACGCCGCCCTGCTGACAGTGGCCTTGCTGGAGCAGCGGCTGGAAGGCCGCGACCTGAACACGGCCACTGACCGCGATTTCGAATACGTGCGCCAGCAATGCGTCTTCACCACGCACACGCCGGTGCCGGCCGGCCATGACCGCTTCTCAATGGAGCAGGCCTATCGCATCCTGGGCCCAAGCGCCGCCTCGGTGCTCGAGCGGGAGGGCGGCTGCCATGACGGGCTGCTGAACCTGACCTATGTTGCGCTGCGCTTCTCCCGTTTTGTAAACGGCGTCGCCATGCAGCACGGCAAGGTCTCGCGTGCCATGTTTTCCGAGTACCAGATCGATGCCATCACCAACGGCGTGCACGCCGCCACCTGGACCGCGGCTCCCTTCCAGGCCATCTTTGACCGGCACCTGCCTCGCTGGCGCCAGGACAACGTGACCCTGCGCTACGCCATCGACATCCCCGAGGCGGAACTGGTGGAGGCGCACAGTGCCGCCAAGCAGGCCCTGGTTTCAGCCGTGGCAGAGCGCGCCGGCGTGGCCCTGAACCCATCCATTTTCACCGTAGGCTTTGCCCGCCGCGCGGCGACTTACAAGCGTGCGGACCTGCTCTTTACCAGCCCGGAGCGGCTGGTGAAGATGGCTCAGGACCACGGTGGACTGCAGATTCTCTATGCAGGCAAGGCCCACCCGGCCGACGAACCCGGCAAGGCCAAGATCCGGCACGTGATCGAGCTGGCTCACCAACTCAGCAACGGACTGCTGAAGATCGTCTATCTGGAGAACTACCAGTGGGACCTGGGCGCGCTGCTGACCGGCGGCGTGGACCTTTGGCTCAACACACCCAAGCGGCCTTACGAGGCCAGCGGCACCAGCGGCATGAAGGCGGCTCTCAACGGCGTTCCCAGCCTGAGCATCCTGGACGGCTGGTGGATCGAGGGCTGGATTGAGGGAGTGACTGGCTGGGCTATCGAGGATCGCGACGAGGAGGCCGGGGAGGCCGAGTCCCTCTACGACCATCTCGAACAGGTCATCCTGCCGCTCTATTATCGGCAGCCGGCGCAGTGGCAGCGCATCATGCGTTCCACCATCGCGCTGAACGGGTCTTTCTTCAACACGCAGCGCATGCTCGAGCAGTACGTGCTCAACGCGTACTTCCCGGAGAAGCGCATGGACTGCTCCGCCGAAAGACTCGAGCAGGTGCTGGCCAGGTAAGCTGAAGCCCGGCGTGCCCCATCGGCTGGACGCAGTCGTCCTTGGAGCGGGTGCCGCCGGGCTTTACTGTGCCCTGGAGGCGGGGCAGCGGGGCGCACGCGTGCTGCTGCTGGACCACAGTCCCCAGCCCGGGCGCAAGATTCTGATCTCCGGCGGCGGCCGCTGCAATTTCACCAACCTCAACACCCACGCGGAAAACTTCCTCTCAGAAAACCCGCACTTTGCCCGGTCGGCGCTGGCCGCATACACGCCGCTTAATTTCCTCAACCTGGTCGAGCGGCACGGCATCGCCTGGCATGAAAAGACGGCCGGCCAGCTCTTCTGTGACGGTTCCGCCCGTCAGATCCTGGACATGCTGCTGGCTGGCTGTGCCAATGCCGGCGTGCGACTGGAGACGGGCGTGCAGGTCACCGGCGTCGAGCATGGGCCGCACGGCTTCACGGTGCGCACGGCACTGGCAAACTACACCACTCCGGCGCTGGTGGTGGCCACCGGCGGTCTCTCTATCGCAAAGGTAGGCGCGACGGGCTTCGGCTATGATGTCGCGCGGCAGTTCGGGCTGAGGGTTGTGGAGCCGCGCCCCGCGCTGGTCCCGCTGCTTTTTGAATCGCCAGGCTGCGGCGGGCCTGGCTTTCACGGCCTGGCCGGAGTGGCCGCCGAGGTCGCGGCCACGGCCGGCGGCGCTCGTTTTCGCGACAAGCTGCTCATCACCCATCGCGGATTCAGCGGGCCGGCCATCCTGCAGGTTTCGTCATACTGGAGGCCCGGCGGCCGGCTCACGATTGATTTCGCCCCGGACCACCCGGCCGGAGAAAATCTGCTTGAACCGCTGCTCGCCTCGCCGGCGCGTAGAAGCAGCAGCAGCATGGAGGCGGTGCTGCGCACGGTTCTGCCGCAGCGGCTGGCAGCGCGGCTGGCGGAAATCGGCGCCCCGGCGCGCTGGACTAACCACGAGCTCGCCGCTGCGGGCCATCGGCTGCGCCGGTGGATCCTTTCTCCGGCGGGAACTGAAGGCTTCGAGAAGGCCGAGGTGACCGCAGGCGGCGTGGATACGGCGGCGCTCGATGCAAAGACGATGCAGGCGAGAAGCGTGCCTGGGGTCTACTTTATTGGCGAGGTCGTGGACGTGACCGGACAACTCGGCGGCTACAACTTCCAGCGGGCCTGGGCATCGGCGGTGGCGGCCGGGGAGGCCGTGGCCGAGGCCGCCCGCGGCGCAAGCGCTGTTGCGGAGGCGGCACGTGCCGGCCCCAGTCTTGGCCGGGGCGGCGGCCCTCACGTCCAGCCTGGCCGAACTTGCCCTTGCACCCTCGCTCTCCTACAGCCCCCAGCCG
>CAYQYM010000193.1:0-5087 GCA_964421715.1 uncultured Acidipila sp. | reverse complement strand
GACCCACGCCGCGAAGAAACACATGATGCAGTCCGCCCAGGAAGGCGCTGCCGCTGTCAAACGCAAGGCTATAGCCGACCAGTCCCCAAAGCACGGTGACGATAGCCATCATGGCGAAGCTCTGCATCATGGTCGAAAGCACATTCTTCTTTCGCACCAGGCCGCCGTAAAACAGCGCTAGCCCCGGGCCCGTCATCATCAGCACGAGCGCCGCGCTGACCAGCATCCAGGCGTTGTCCGCGGAAGACTGGGCTGCTGTGGCCTGCGCCTCCAGCTTCGCCAGCCTGTCTGCAGTCGCCGGCGCGGCAGCCTGCGCAGCCAGGGGCAGGGGCGCGAGCATGGCGAGCCATCCGGCAATTCGTAGGGAAGAGAGCAGCTTGGCAAAACGTGGGCGCATGTCACTCCGTATATGTGGGCTTCGCTGAAATACACTCCGGCTGTCCGGCCCTGGGGCTGGTTTTACAACGATGAAAGCTGCGATTGGTGCCGATCCTGCGGATGATCTGGGCGGCCCCGTAGACCGCGCAGTGGACTGCGTTGGCAATACCTTTACAACATTTCCCTTTAAATTCAAACGAAAATAATCGCGGCGTCCGCGTCCGGCGTGGCTACCGGCAGAGCAAACCTCGAAACGAGCCTGATTTCGCGCCAGGCGACCGCGCTAAAATATCAGGTATGAGTGAAGTCATGCAGGATCGCTACCTCTTCGGAAACCTGGAGAGCAGCGCCAAGAACCGGGACAAACTGCGCGAAGCCAGCTACGGCTATGACCAGCCCGAGGGCGTATTTCTCACCACGCTCGATTCGGCTATCAACTGGATTCGCAAGAATTCCATCTGGCCGATGACCTTCGGACTTGCCTGCTGCGCCATTGAGATGATGTCGATGGGTGCCTCGCGCTTTGACATTGCCCGGTTCGGCGCCGAAGTCTTTCGTCCCTCGCCCCGCCAGTCGGACCTGATGGTCATCGCAGGGCGTGTATCGCAGAAGATGGCTCCTGTGATTCAGCGGCTTTATGAGCAGATGCCGGAGCCGAAGTGGGTCATCTCCATGGGGGCGTGTGCAACCTCAGGCGGCGTATTTAACAACTACGCCCTCGTGCAGGGAGTAAACCAGGTCATTCCGGTGGACATCTACGTTCCGGGATGTCCCCCGCGTCCTGAGCAGTTGATCTATGCCTTCACGCTGCTGCAGGAAAAGATCCAGCGGGAGCGCAACACATTCAAGCGCACGCTCAACCTCTGATCAGGACTTTGGGCGAGTTCTGCCATGGCGCGTGTGTGTAGAAACGATATGTTTACTGCGCGGATGCTACCCGGCAAGACGTTAGAAACCGGGCAACTCATTGAAGAAATTGTGCTCTAACCTAGATAACGTGTGGTAGTTTCGATATTGTCAGGAGCTTTAGCCACGGCTACGGCCGCATTGGGTATCAGGTTCTTTCAGCAGCAATGGTTATTTGCTGCGCAGTCTCGCTTTTGTACGACTTTCAATAGGTTGCGGAGGATAGACGCATGCATTCACGTCCGTTCAGTTCTATGAGTCGGATGCTGCTCGTCGGTTGCGCTGTAGGGTTGGGAGCAACGACGCTTTTCGGGCAGGATACGACGCCAAAGCCGGCTACGGCACCTGTCGAGCCGCCAGTCTCGCGTGTTGACATATTTGCCGGGTACTCCTACCTTGCGCCGAAGGGTTCAGTTACCACGCTGAATCCGAGTGCGCCCGGCGGCAGCATCACGAACCGCTATTCGTCGATTGACTACGGCGCCATCGGAAGTGTCGCTTACTACTTCAATAAGTATGTCGGCGCCCAGATCGAAGGCGCTGACCATCCTAGCGGCCGGAACGACGGCGCGCAGACATTGCAGGGCGGCATCATCTTCCGCCTCCCGTATAACGGCATGACGCCTTTCGTGCACGGCCTGGCGGGCGCTGTTCGCCTGGGCGGCCCGAACGCGGAGCCCTTCGCGGTTCATCCCTATAAGATCGGCCCCGCATTGACTGCGGGTGGCGGTCTTGACTACGACCTGCCGTTCTTTAACCATCACCTCGGGCTTCGCCTCTTCCAGGCGGACTTCGAGTACTTTCACGTGAACTATGGTCCGCAGGCTGTCACAGGCGGCCGCGCAAACGTCAATTCGGCTCGCCTGAGCACAGGCCTGCTGTTCAAGTTCGGCAACATCGTGCCGCCGCCTCCGGTGCAGTACAGCTGCTCGGCAAATCCCGCCTCCGTATTCCCCGGCGAGCCCGTCACCATCACCGGCACGGCCAGCAACCTGAACCCCAAGAAGACGGCTACTTATAGCTGGAGCGGCCAGGGTGTGACCGTGAAGGGCGACAGCTCGACGGCCACCGTGGACACCGGCAGCCTGCAGCCTGGCAGCTACACGGTGACCGGCCATGTCAGCGAAGGCCAGAAACCGGGTCAGTTTGCAGACTGCACGACGAATTTCACCGTCAAGCAGTTTGAGCCGCCGACGGTAAGCTGCTCGGCAAACCCGACGACCCTTAAGCCGGGCGACAGCGCGACCATTACGGCGAACGGCGTCAGTCCGCAGAACCGCCCGCTCACCTACAGCTACTCGGCCTCGGCAGGCTCTGTCAGCGGCACCAGCAACACCGCCACGCTGACCACCACTGGTGCGCCGTCCGGCACCATCACGGTCACCTGCAACGTCTCTGACGACAAGGGACAGACCGCCTCCTCCACCACGACGGTGAGTGTGGAAGCGCCTCCGCCTCCGCCGGCTCCCAAGACGCAGACTCTCTGCTCGATCAACTTCGAGCGTGACAAGCGCCGCCCGGCCCGCGTGGACAACGAAGCCAAGGCCTGCCTGGATGATGTTGCTCTCAACGCACAGCGCTCCTCTGACGCCTCCCTCGTTGTGGTTGGCAACTCGGCCTCCGGCGAGAAAAATGGCGCCAAGCTGGCCGCTCAGCGTGCCGTCAACACCAAGGACTACCTGGTGAAGGAGAAGGGGATCGACGCCTCGCGCATCTCGGTCCGCACCGGCAACCAGGGCAACAAGGAAGTGGAGAACTACCTGGTGCCCGCAGGGGCGACCTTCGACAACGATGTGCAGGGCACGACCGCTGCGGATGAGTCAAGCCTGAAGGCTCAGCCAAGGTCAGGCCACGATCGCCACGGCCGTCGCAGTCACCACCGGTGAAGGTCGGTGCAGTGCACCGCACGGCAACAACCAAATGCAGTAGATTGCCCCGGCCCTCGCGGGCCAGCTTATAGATACAGGCCGCCATTTCAAACTGGCGGCCTGTTCTTTTTCGGGGAACTTGCTGTAAGGGACACTTGATGAATCCGATTCTGCCGTAGCCGAAGTCTTTACCGCCGCCCCTGCCCGGCATAGCATCTAACGAGGACGACAGATGAAACATACGCAGTTGCGCTTTGCCATCGCCCTCTCCCTGCTGACCTGGTTCGTGCCCCACCCGCTCCAAGCCCAGTCCAGCAAGCCATGGCTCCCCGTGGGTCCTGACGGTGGAGACGCACGCAGCTTTGCCGCGGAGCCAGGTCACCCTGAACACATCTATCTCGGCACGACCGACAGTTGGGTCTACCAGTCGCGCGATGGCGGCCAATCCTGGTCGCGGCTCGCGCGTCTCGGCAAGGGTGAGGACCTGGTCATTGACAATCTCCTAGTCGATGAGCGCGATCCCAGGACGCTGATGGCTGCCGCATGGATGCTAAATCGTCCGGATGGCGGGCTGTTTATCAGTCACGATGCCGGCGCAACCTGGAGCTCGATACCCAGAATGGAAGGCCAATCCATCCGCGCCATCGCCCAGTCCCACTCCGCGCCGAAGACTTACATCGCGGGTACGCTCAAGGGAGTCTTTCGCAGCACAGACGGCGGCGTCCAGTGGACGCAGGTCAGCCCGCCGGAGAGCACGGAAATTCGCGAGGTGGAATCGATCGCCATTGATCCCTCGGACCCGAACACGATCTACGCCGGCACGTGGCACCTGCCGTGGAAGACCACGGACGGCGGCGCGCACTGGACAAATATCAAGCAGGGCGTGATCGACGATTCTGACGTGTTCTCGATCATTATCGATCCGTCGCGGCCCAGCGTCGTTTATGCAAGTGCCTGCTCTGGCATCTACCGCAGCGACAATGCGGGGGAGCTTTTTCACAAGGTGCAGGGCATACCCTCCACCGCGCGCCGCACGCGCGTGCTGATGCAGGACCCGTCGAACCGCAGCGTGGTCTACGCCGGAACCACCGAGGGCCTCTACAAGACGACCGATGACGGCGCGAACTGGACCCGCATGACCGCTCCTGACGTCATCGTCAACGATGTCTATGTGAACCCCTCCAACCCGCAGCAGGTGCTGCTGGCCACAGACCGCGGTGGTGTCCTGACGAGCAGCAACGCGGCCTCAAGCTTTGAGGCTTCCAATCGCGGCTTTTCGCAACGCCAGGTGTCAATCCTGCTGCCCGATCGCAAGGACCCGCAGATACTTTACGCCGGCATCCTGAACGATAAGCGCGACGGCGGAGTGTTTGTCAGCAAGGACGGCGGTACAAGCTGGAAGCAGCAGAGCGAAGGCCTGGACGGGCGCGACGTGTACACACTGGGCCAGTCTGCTGACGGCATGCTGCTCGCGGGCACAAACCACGGCGTTTACCGCTGGAAGGATGGCCGCTGGCAGGAGAGCAGCAAGGTCGTTAACAGGGCGGAGAAGACCACCTATATCGTGCGTAAAGGCAAGCGGGTGAAGCGCACGATTCAGGTGCCGGAGAAGGCGACCGTCATCGACGAGCGCGTGAACTCGATCGATGCAGGCGGCCCGGTCTGGCTCGCCGCCGCCACCTCCGGCCTCTACCGCAGCACCGACTCGGGCGAGACATGGCAAGGCCCTGTGCTCAAGCAGCCGGAGATGCTGCAGGCCCGCATCGGCGGCCAGACCGCGGTCGCCATTCGCCGGGCCGGCATCGCGCTGTCGAACGACGCAGGCGCAACCTGGAGAGAAGTGTCCATGCCGCAGGGGCTCACCTCACTGGCGGCGCTGGCTGAAACGCCTGACGGACACATCTATGTCGGCGGCCGGGAAGGGCTCTTCTACAG
>CAYQYM010000192.1:0-5089 GCA_964421715.1 uncultured Acidipila sp. | reverse complement strand
AAGGCTCTAGCCAGAACTGTCGGCGTAGAATTAGGCAGGTGAAGGTTGTTGAGCAGCCCGACGACGAGGCAGACGTTGAAGCCGGGCGAGATTAAGATATTCGTCTCGCCTGAGTGCGGCTGCAGACTGCCGGCGGCGGCACAATGCTCCAGCGTACGAACGGTGGTGGTGCCGACCGCGATTACGCGCCGGTTTTCGCGGAGCGCGGAGACCACCTCGGTGGCTGTCTCCGCGGGCAGCGTGTAACGCTCCGTGTGCAGCCGGATCGCCTCGACTGCGTCCACCCGGACGGGCTGGAAGGTTCCGAGCCCGACGTGCAGCGTCACATAGGCGATGCGCACTCCGCGCTCGCGTAGCGCATCGAGCACCTGCGGCGTGAAATGAAGCCCGGCTGTGGGCGCGGCCACGGAGCCCCGCTCCCGCGCGAAAACCGTCTGGTAGCGTTCGCGGTCTGCGATGGCGTCGTCGCGGTGAATGTAGGGCGGCAGCGGCATGTGGCCCAGCCGTTCGAGCTCGCTGTAAAAATCGTCCAGCGGGTCAAATTGCAAGGTGCGCTCGCCCGCCCCGCCGCGCGCGATGACCTCGGCCTGCAGGCGGTCTGAAAACATGAGCCGCTCGCCCACGGGAACCTTTTTGCCTGGGCGCACCAGGGCCTCCCAAACCCAGGGCCGGCGCTGCGTGATCAGCAGCACCTCTACCTGTGCGGTGGGCCTCTGCGCCTGTGCGTGAAGCCCACTGCGCGTGGCATAGAGACGTGCCGGCAGCACGCGGCTGTCGTTCAGCACCAGCAGGTCGCCGGCGGCCAGCATCTCCGGCAGTTCAGCAAACGTGCGGTCTTCCACCGCGCCGTTCTCGCGGCTCATCCGCAGCAGGCGCGAGCTGCCGCGCACCTCGGGCGGCTGCTGCGCAATCAGCGCTTCAGGAAGATCGAAGTCAAAGTCGGAGACCAACACGGCTTCAATTTTAACGGGGTCCGTTCAAGTGGACGTGCGGCCAAAGTGCCGCTCGGCGTTGTGCCTCGCGCGTTCAAGCGCATCGTTGAGCTCACGGCGCGCGGCCTCGAGCGATTCATCGCTGGCCTGTGCCGGCGGCACAGCTACCGGGCGAGCCCAGCTAACCGCCACCCGGGAGAACGGCTTCGGGATGAACAGCCTGTCCCACGAATGCAGCGTCCAGGCTTGCTCAGGCAGCAGATAAAAGCTGCCGATCCGTTCACCAGTCATCTGCGCCAGCTTCACCGGGCCTGCCTTGGTCTGGTAGATCGGCCCGCGCGGCCCATCCGCGGTGAAGACAACCGGCTGCCCGCGTTCGAGTATGCCCTTGAGGGCCAGCAGCCCGCTTACCGCGCCGCGCGAGCTGGATCCGCGCACGCTGCCAAAGCCGAGCAGGCCCAGCGTGCGCGCGATGAGCTCGCCGTCGAAACTGCGGCTGATGAGAATCGAGCAGCGGAAGTGGCGGAAGTACCAGCCGGCCGGGAGTGTGCACTGGTGCCAGAAGCAGAAGATGCCGCGCGCAGGAGGGGTCTGGGGCTCAGCCCCCTCCTCGGTCACTAGTTCAAAACGGAGAGTGCTGCCGATGGCCGCCAGCACCAGCACGGTGAGCCGCGGGATGATTGCCAGCAGGACCCGCTATCTGAAGCTGAAGACCGGCGCCATCCGCGTACAGTCAGCTGTAGCGCAGCCAGCGCATCATCTCAGGCAGGGTGGCACGCTTGCCATACATAAGAATGCCGACGCGGTAGACCCGCGAGGAGAACCACAGCACGGCCCAGACCGAGAGCAGCAGCAGCCCCACCGAGGCCAGAATCTGCCACAGCGGCGGCATCTGCGAAGCCATGCGCAGGAACATGGTGATGGGCGCACACGGCGGAAAGAGCGAGAGCGCGACCGACCAGGGTGAGTTCGGATTGCTGACGATATAGGAGATCGCGCCGAAGCCGATCCACACCGGCAGTGCGGCGAGCGGCGTGTACTGCTGCAGCTCCTGCTCGGTGTCGCACGTGGCGGCGAGCCCGGCAAAGAGCGTGCTGTACAGTGCGTAGCCGAGGACGAAATAGATGGCGAACAGCGCCAGCTGAAGGGCGGAAACCTGTCCTTTCAGGCCGCCGCTCATCATGCCTGCGGCAAGGGAGCTGCCTGCCAGCAGCGATGCCGCGACAATCCAGATGCCGAGCTGCGTCAGGCCCACTGCGCCGATGCCAATCAGCTTGCCCGCCAGCATCTCGCCTGGCTGCACGGTGGAGAGCATCACCTCGAAGATGCGCGAGGTCTTCTCCTGGATAACCGAGCGGCCCACGTTCATGCCGTACATCATCGTTGTGAACGAGAGCAGAAAAGCCATGATGTATGCGGCGAAAAAGGTCGTCAGCGCATCGCTGTTGGACTCTTTGCCGTTCTTGATCTGCCGCGTGTTCAGCTTCACATTGCCGGTGAGCGTGGCAGCCTCGTCTTTGCTGAGGCCGCGTGAGACCAGCCGCTCTTCCAGCGTTGCGTGGGACACAGCCTCACGCAGGCGCGAATTGGTGGCGAAGTCGCCCGAGGTGCGGCTCTCGTAGGTGGCCTGCACGGGCTTTCCCGTCGCGGCAGTCAGCCAGAGGAAGCCATCGATCTGCTTCTGGTCGGTACGCGCCACCAGGGACTGGCGATCGGCAGCCCTCGCCGGAGCGACCACATCCACCACCATCTTCGCTTCCTTGTCGGCCACCAGCGCATCGCGCACGCTGCCTGCCAGTGCCGCATCCTCGCTGGCCACCACGATGTGCTTGCCCACGCCCGAGTTCCTGCTGGAGAGCGCGGAGACAGCGAATATAGCCGCAAACAGCAGGGGGATGAGCACCGTGGTCAAGCGGAAGGCCTTACCGCGCACCTGCTCAAGATATTCACGCCTGGCAACCAGGAAGATATTACGCATGGATCGTTTCCCCCACCGTGCGAATGAAGATCTCTTCTAGCGACGGCTCCATCAGTTCGAATTTCGTGATCTTCGCCTGGTCCAGAGCGGCGCGCAGCAGTTCCTGCGCGTCAGCATTCGGTTTCAGCTTGATCTCCGCGCGGCCCGCGTAGTCCTTATAGGACGCAACGGCGGGATGCGCGAGAAAGCCCGCGCCGCCTTCAAACTGCACCACAACACGGTCCCGCTCGTAACGCGACTTTATCTCGCGCATCGTGCCGGAGAGCACCGCCTCGCCGCCGTTGATCAGGCAGATGGCGTCGCACAGCTTCTCCACCTGGTCCATGCGATGCGTGCTGAAGAGGATGGACCTGCCCTCGCGCTTCAGTTCGAGCAGCGTGTCTTCGAGCAGCGTCGCATTCACCGGGTCCAGGCCTGAGAAGGGCTCGTCCATGATGATGAGCCCGGGCTCATGCAAGAGGGTGGCTATGAACTGAATTTTCTGTTGCATGCCCTTGGACAGCTCTTCGGTCTTCTTGTCCACGGCGTCGCTTATCTGCAGCCGCTCGCACCAGCGACGTGCGCGCTGGCCCGCGGTCGCCGCGTCCAGCCCACGCAGCTCGCCGACAAAAATGAGCTGGTCCATGACCTTCATCTTTTTGTAGAGGCCGCGCTCCTCCGGTAGATAGCCCACCCGCTTGAGCTGTTCGCGCGAAAACGGCTGGCCGAAGAGCCGCACTTGGCCTGAATCCGGCATCGTGATGCCGATCATCATGCGGATGCTGGAGGTTTTGCCCGCACCGTTTGGGCCCAGCAGTCCGAACATCACCCCTGGCTCGATGCGCAGGCTGAGCTCCTTCACCGCCACTTTCCTCTCATAAGACTTGGCGATGCGGTCCAGTTCCGCTACTGGCGTCATGCGGGGCATTTCTCCTGAAGTAAGTCGGAAATTGTGCCAAGTGTAGCAGTCTGCCAACCGTGTGCAAGAAAATTCATGGGATGCGCTGTTAGCATCGCCATGTGCTGTCGCTTGAGACCTCCATACAGAATGTGAAGGGCATAGGACCGCGCAATGCAGAGGCGCTCAACACCAGGGGCGTCTCCACTGTCGAAGACCTTCTGTTTCACCTGCCCTTCCGCTACGAAGACCGGCTGAATCCACGGGCGCTGCACGAGCTTGAACCGGGAGAAACGGCCTCGGTCATCGCCGAGGTGCGCGGCTCCGTGCTGCTCAAGACGCAGAGGATGCCTGTCTTTGAAATGACCGTGGCCCAGGGACTCACCAGGATGAAGTGCCTCTGGTTTCGCGGCACCTATTTGAAAGATCGGTTTAAGGCCGGGCAGATGCTTGCGCTCTACGGGCGGGTTGAGGCCTCGCGCTCCGGCCGCGGCTTTAAGATGATCCAGCCGCAGTTTGAGGTCTTGAGCGCAGGCGCGGGAGAGGACGGCACCACGCCCGATACCGAACTGCTCGAGGTGGGCCGCATTGTTCCCGTCTACGAGTCGCTGGGCGGAAGCCGCCTGAATACGCGCTGGCTGCGCCGCACACTCTTTGACCTGCTGGAGCAGCTCAAGGGGCGCATCCCTGAGTCGCTGCCCGGCGCGTTGCTGGCCCGGCTGGGCCTGCCCTCACGCGAGGAGGCGCTGCGCGCGGTGCATTTTCCGCCGCCCGGCACGCCCATGGCGCAGTTGCAGTCCTGCTCGACGGCCGCCCATCGCCGGCTCATCTTTGAAGAGCTTTTCTATCTTGAGCTTGGTCTCGAACTCAAACGGCGCCGCATGAAGGAGCGCACCGGTATCGCCTTCGCCACCGGGGAAAAGGTGCGCGAGGCGCTGCGGCAGGTCCTGCCGTTTCACCCCACCGCTGCGCAGAAGCGCGCGCTGGCTGAGATCGTCGAAGACCTGCGCCGCCCCACGCCCATGCGGCGGCTGCTCCAGGGCGATGTCGGCTCAGGCAAGACGATTGTCGCGCTGCAGGCCATGCTCATCGCCATTGAGAACGGCTGCCAGGCGGCACTCATGGCGCCGACGGAAATTCTAGCCACGCAGCACTACCTGGCTGCGCGCAAGTTGCTCGAGCGCGCCGTTCGGCCTTATCGCGTTGTGCTGCTCACCGGCTCGCTGGACCAGCAGACAAAACGGCTCGCACGCAGCCGGGTCTTCAGCGGCGAGGCCGACCTGGTGATCCGCACCCACGCCC
>CAYQYM010000191.1:0-5092 GCA_964421715.1 uncultured Acidipila sp. | reverse complement strand
AAACAGCAGGGAGAAGAGGACCGGGGCGGAGGGAGCGAAGAAGCCAGCCGTGGGGGCAAGGATGCGCGGTGCGCCGAGGATGCGAAGCACGTCCGCGGGAGAGGGCGGTCCGGCCGAGGGTGGGAAGCCAGAGAGGGTCCAGGAGCGCATGGACAGGGTGCTCTGTGGCTTGAAGACCCGCAGCATGTTGATGAGGCGCGCGGGGCGGCCAGGGTCGATGATGAGCTGCGCGATCGAGAGCACGGCGCCGCCGACAGCAAACCAGCGCGCAGCTTGCGCCATTTGCTTTTCACGGCCGATCACATCGGCGAGCGAACCGATGACGCCCATGGAACCGGCTGCGCCGCCGACGAAAAAATAGAGAGGGATGAGAGGCGTCCACTGCGGCTGTTTAAGCAGGTGCAGGCCGTAGTAGCCGGTTTCCGGCGAGGCCAGCGGCAGCGGCGAACCGGCTGGCCGAATGCCAGGCTCGGTAACCCGGCCCTTTTCGCGAGCCTGGGTGCGCAGCGCGTCGAGGCGCTCTTCATCAATGTGCTGACGTGAGGCGGCGCTCATGCGCGGCCACCTGCAGTTGCCTTGTCCCGGCCTGCAAACAGGAAGCACAGCGCGACGCCGGCCAGGAGCGCGACACCCTGCTGAGCTGCGGCTCTCCATGCATCCTTCAGGTAAATTGTGGGCACCTCGGGGCTGGGCGGCAGGTTGTAAGTCTCAGGCTCACCCCGGATGATGAACAGCGAGTGGATGCCGCGCACGCTCGTGTCCTGCGGGTTATAGAGCTGCGCATCGGTCATGCCGCGCTCTTGCAGGATGGCCATTCGATGGTCAGCCTCCTCGCGCAGCTCAGAAAGCCTGCCAAATTTTATGGACTCCGTGGGGCAGGCCTTGGCGCAGGCCGGCGGCAGCTCCGCCTTCTGCCGGTCCGTGCAGAAGGTGCATTTGAACGCGCGGCCGTCCTCCTCGTTCTTCTGCACCACTCCAAACGGACAGGAGACCACGCAATAAGAGCAGCCATTGCAGATATCGGGCTGCAGGTAAACGCCGCCAAACTCTGTTCGCACGAGCGCGCCGGTGGGGCAGGCCTCCAGGCATCCGGCCACCTCGCAGTGCTTGCAGACGTCGGAGGAGAACTCCCAGGAAACCTGCTCCGGCGCGTTGCCGCCGAAACCGGCCTCGGGTGTCCCTTCCACAAACTTCACGTGCCGCCAGGTGGAGTGGCCAAGTGCCATAGTGTTGTCATAGGAATAGCCGGAGAAGTTGAGGCCATCCTCCGCCAGCTCGTTCCATTCCTTGCACGCCACCTCGCAGGCCTTGCAGCCAATGCAGAGCGTTGAATCCGTGAGGAAGGCGGTAACCTCGCCCGGCTTGATTCCCGTGTTTACCATCGGCGTATTCATGATGCTTTTCCGTTCCGCATGCCCTGTTGCAGCCGCTTGATTTCTTCAAGCACGGCAGGCCCGCTCTTGTGGTGGCCGGGATAGATGTTGCAGACGAGCGCCTTGGTCGACATGATGCGCACGTTTGGTTCCTCAGAGATGGCCAGCAGGTCGTTTGTCACATCGCCGACGGTCATTCCCTTCCATCCCCAGTGGTACGGGAGACCAACCTGATGCACTGTGCGGCCGTTGACGGTGAGCGGCCGCATGCGTGCGGTGACCAGAGCCCTGGCGGAGATGATGCCGCGTGGCGAGACAATGGTGGCCCACTCGCCGTGACGAATGCCAGCCTGCTCTGCCAGCTCCGGCGATATTTCCGTGAACAGCTCCGGCTGCAGCTCTGCCAGGTGACCGAGTCCGCGTGACATGCCGCCGGCCGTGTGATGCTCGGTCAGCCGGTACGTGGTGAGCACGAAGGGATAGTGAGGATCGTCCGGCGAGTTCGCATACGGATTGTCCTCGCGCTCCTTCTTCGAAGCCGGCGGGTTGTCCTGGTGCGCGGGGTAGAGTGCATTGCGCGCGATGGACTCGAGCGGCTCAAAGTGTGTCGGCAACGGACCATCCTTAAGGCCACTGGGCACGTACAGCCACGCGCGGCCGTCAGGATGCATGCCGAACGGCTTATCGCCATCAAGCGCTTCAAGCCCGCCCTTTTCAATCTCCGCCTTGTGGTCCGGCGGCAACTCGGCCTTGAAGTCGCTGACGTCATCGCCCACCCACCGGCGCTTTTCCTGGTCCCACCAGACCAGCTTCTTCTGTTCGCTCCACGGTGTTCCGTCGGGCCTGGCTGAGCTGCGGTTGTAGAGGATGCGAACGTCCTTCGGCCAGGCAAAGCCCCAGCCGTGGCCAAGCTCGTCCTTCGGGGTGCGGTCGTTTGCGCGATTGCGGTCGTGCTCAGGCATGATGCCGGAGTAGATCCAGCAGCCGCACGCGGTCGTGCCATCGTTCTTCAGCTCTTCATAGCTGCTCAGCAGCTTGCGGTCTGCCCAGCGATAGCCGTTGATCTCAGCCAACACGGCCTCTGGGTCGGGCTCGTCCGTGCCTGGAATCATCGGCAGATCCCAGGTGAGCGCGTTGATGGCGGCGTTCTTCGGCGTGGGATGCTCTGCGGCCTTCTGCTTGAGCAGCCGTCCGAGATGATAGGTGAACCAGGTCTCGCTGCGAGCATCGCCCGGCGGCTCCACGGCCTTGTTGTGCCACTGGATGAGCCGCTGCGTATTGGTGAAGCTGCCGCTCTTCTCCGCCTGGCCGGCGGCCGGCATCAGAAACACCTCGGTTGCAATCTCTTCCGGCTTCAGTTCGCCTCGCTCAACCTCGGGGGAGTCTTTCCAGAAGCTGGCGGTCTCCGTTTCAATGAGGTCGCGCACCACCAGCCACTTCAACCTGGCCATAGCCTTGCGCTGCATGCGTCCGTTGGGCGCGCCTACAGCAGGGTTCTGGCCCATGATGAAGAGGCCGTCCATCTTGCCGTCGTCCATGTCAATCCAGTAGCCCAGCTCTGAGTGGTCGCCGGTAACGCGCGGCAGCCATTGGAAGCCCCATTGGTTTTCAGCCGTGGCGGCCTCTCCATACCAGGCCTTCAGCAGGCTGATCATGAAGTGGTCAAACTCACTCCACAGGCCGGCTGCCGTGCTGTGCTTCTTGATGAATTTTTCCAGGCTGGTCGAGTCATCTTCCATGAACGGCATGGGCAGGTAGCCCGGCAGGATGTCGTAGAGGGTCGGAATGTCCGTGGAGCCCTGGATCGAGGCGTGTCCGCGCAGGGCCAGAATGCCTCCACCGGGCCGGCCGAAGTTGCCGAGCAGCATCTGCAGAATGCACGCCGAGCGGATGATCTGCACGCCGGTGGAGTGATGCGTCCAGCCGACGGCGTAGCAGAGGCAGGCGGTCTTCTCGGGCCCCGAGGCTGCAACCAGCGTCTCGGCAACCTTGAGGAAAACATCTTTTGGCGTGCCGCATGCCTGCTCCACCATCTCAGGGGTGTAGCGCGAGAAGTGATGGCGCAGCACGTTCAGCACGCAGCGAGGGTTCTCGAGCGTTGGATCGGTCGTGAACTCATGCGACTCGCTGGCCTCGCCGCCGCGGTCCTTCGCGTGGCCGCCTCCGGCCGGATGGTGGCCCGGGTGACCGCCTTCCTTCACCGGCGAGCCCTCATAAAGCCACGTGGTCGGGTCATACTGCTTCTTCTCCTCATTCCAGCCGGAGAAGAGACCCGCCCCGTCTTCGGCATCCATGTAGTCCTCGCGCAGGATGGTGGTGGCGTTGGTGTAATGCAACACGTAATCGCGGAACCACTTTTCATTTTCGAGGATGTAATGGATCAGTCCCCCGAGGAACACGATGTCGGTGCCCGCGCGGATAGGTGCCCAGATGTCCGCGCTGGCCGATGTTCGCGTGAAGCGCGGGTCGACGTGGATGACCTTGCATCCGCGCTCGCGCGCCTCCACCACCCACTGAAAGCCGACGGGATGCTGCTCGGCCATCGAGGAGCCGATGATCATGATTGCGTCTGAGTCAGCGAGAGACTGCTGAGCCGTGGTGGCGCCGCCGCGCCCAACCGAGGTGCCCAGACCGGGCACCGTAGCACTGTGTCATATTCTAGCCTGGTTGCTGACACACACCATGCCAAGCCCGCCGGTAAAGAGCTTCTTGAGCAGGTAGTTCTCTTCGTTGTCCAGCGTGGCACCGCCCAGGTGGGCAACCGTCTTGGTCTGCATGAGCGAGTTGCCGTCTTCAGTCTCCTGGAAGCTGCGCTCGCGCGACTCCCAGGTCCGTTCGGCAATCATGCGCATGGCCTCGTCCAGGTCAAGATCTTCCCACTCCGTGCCGTAGGGCCGGCGATACTTTACCTTGGTCAGGCGCTGTGGGTGGGTGTGCAACTGGAAGGTGTTCGCACCCTTTGGGCAGAGGTGGCCGCGCGATATCGGCGAGTTCGGATCGCCCTCGATGGAGACGAGCTTTCCATCACGATGATAGATGAGCTGGCCGCAGCCGACGGCGCAGTAGGGGCAGATGGAATGCGCAACCTCGGCGCCGTGCGTCTTCGGCTTCATCTGGCGGGTACGCTCGCTCCAGGCCTCGACCCCGTTGCCGTTGGACCTTGTCTGAATCTGCCGAATGACCGGCCAGCGCGACAGCAATTGCTTGAGCATCATGACTCCTTGATGAATCCCGCTCCACCTTGGCGAGATGAGTGAGCGCAGGAATTCGTTGTCCGCTGGGTGCAGCAGCAGGCTAGAGCACGATGCGGATACCGCCCTGGTTGCGCGTGACGCGTTCGCGGTCGAGCAGCTCGAGCAGTGGGATGGCGTGCTTGCGGGTGAGCCCGGTGAACTGCTTGAAGCGTGGCACGTCGAAGCTCTCTCCGCGATGAGCGCGGAGTCTTTTGGTCAATGCCTGGACGGCCGCTGCATGGATGAAGAGGTCGTCAGAGCCGAGACGCAGCAGCCGCTTTGCACGGAGCAGTTGCGTAACGGCCGTGCGGAGTTGCGGCGCGGCCACACCTGCACGGGCCGCGGCGGCTTTGAGCCACGTTGGCGCCATGCCTGACGCTACCAGATCACGATCACAGGCCTCTGCTTCCGGCTGTCTGTGCCTTATTCCCCTCTGCACATTCCGACGCAGCGGATACGTCGATCCTCGCTTCGCCCACGTACATA
>CAYQYM010000190.1:0-5102 GCA_964421715.1 uncultured Acidipila sp. | reverse complement strand
TCGTAGAGCATGGCGGCGTGGCTCATGTAGCCGATGCGCTCCCGAACTTCCGCCGGGTCCTGTCCTAGTACCCGCACCCTTCCGTATGTAGGCCGCAAAAGCCCGGCCAGCACCCGCAGCAGGGTCGACTTGCCCGCGCCGTTTTCCCCCAGCAGGACGTAGCAGCGGCCGGTCTGCAGATCAAGCGTGAGTTTGCGCAGGGCCGCAAATGCGCCGTAAAGCTTTGAAACGGACTCAAGCTGCGCGGCCGGGAGCATGGTTGTGGCTAGTGTATCGCCCGGAGTGTATCGCCCGGAGGCCTGGGTCGCTGAAGGTGAACCGTTCAAAGGAGGAAGGCGAGCCGCCCGGCCCCGCTCTCCGCCGCAGCCAGCACGGGCAAAGCAACTGCAAAGCCCATACAGGCTTCCCAATCAGTAACGTACGCAAGCTGTACGAAATTCGCTCCGGAGAACGAATTCATGCAGCAAAATACCCAGCATGCGAACGTTGCGGCAACGCGACGAGCGTATGAACCGCCAAAACTGGTCGAGTACGGCTCGGTTACAGAGTTGACTCGCACGCCTTCGCCGTTTTCGGCGGCAGGCTCAATGATGCTTGATTTTGGAGCTTCCAATCAGCCCGTCTAAATGAGATACGCTGCTTATCAGATAGCCTTGGAAGCGGCGTTTCCTTTGGAACTACCGAAGGCCGATTCCAGGCTGCCGGTAGTTCCTTTTCGACTCGAGCAGGTTGCGGGCACGGTGCCTCGCCCCACGGGAAGACTGCTGCAGCAGGTTGCGCTGCAGGGCAGCCAGGTCAGCTACCACGCCGATGAGACTGCGGCGTCCATTACTCTCTGCGTACAAGATATCCTCCGCTTCGATGTTCGCGCTGCGGCTGGCGAGATCGTCTGCCACGCCTCGATTTCTGAATCAGGCTCGCGCATCCAGTTCTGGCTGCTGAAGTATGTGGTGCCGCTGCACATTGTGCTTACAAGAAACCTGCAGATGCTGCATGCCGGCGCGGTCTCCGCGGAGGGGCGGCTTGTGGCCTTCCTAGCGCAGTCGGGGACAGGGAAGTCGACGTTGGTGAAGTTCCTGCTGGAGCAGGGCCACCAGCTTTTTACCGACGACCTGCTGGCCGTGGACTGCGAGCAGGAGCTGATGGCGCAGCCTTCCATCCCATACTATCGCCCGTCGCGTGCGACAGAGAGCCTGGGCCTGCGCACGGACGCCTTCGAGCGGGAGCCGCTGCCGTTGACGTCGCTCTTTGTGCTTGGAGCCGCGGCGCCGGATGCCGCCGTTGAGATCCTGCCGCTCCGGCCGGAGGAGGCGTTTCCAGAGCTGCTGCGCCACCAGCAGTATAACCTGGGCCGGTGGAAGCTGCCGGCGCTCGATGCTCTTGTGCGGCAGCGATTCGCCCACTGCATTCGCATCGCGCAGTCCGTTCCTGTCCATGTGATCAAGGTGCCTCGCTCGCTGGACCGGCTGCTGGAGACAGCTGACCGCCTGCTGGAGCAGGGAAAAGCCAGTACCGGGCTCTCGCGAATATCCTGCCTTCGTTGAATTCGCATCCGAAACAGTGCCGAACAAAGCTAAGCAAGGGGTAAGAAAGAGGAATGCTGCCTGTGGAGATGGCCACCATCCCGGATCATGTTCTCTACCAGAGACTGAACGACGAGACAGTGCTGTTAGACATGGACAGCGGCATCTACTTCGGGCTCACGCCGGTGGCAAGCCGCTTCTGGGAGCTGCTGGCCGGGGGAATGTCTCCGGCCGATGCATCGGCCGTGCTGCTGAATGAGTATGAAGTAGACCGCCTGCAGCTTGAGGCGGATCTGACCACGCTGCTCGGCGATCTGCTTCGCCGCAAGTTGATTGACCTGCGCACCAGCGCGGGGTGATGCCATGGTGACCGGACAGAAAGAAACGGCGCTGCTTACGGCAGCCGTGCAGGCTGGCGTCGCTGCGCGTCCCATGCCAGGGCTTAATCAGGCCACTGCAGGCCGCGAGCTGAACTGGCCGCTGGTGCGGCGGCTGGCCACGCATCACGGCATAGCCGCCATGCTGGCCGAGGCTCTGCGCATGACTGGATGGGAGAGCGTGCCGCTGGGCACGCGCCAGTATCTGGAATCCGTGGCGGCCGCGAACAAGGCGCGACTTGTGCTGCTGACAGGCGAATGCGCCAGCCTCTGTCGCCGCATGGCTTCGGCTGGCATCCGGGTGATCCCGTGGAAGGGACCCGCGCTCGCCTTTGAACTTTACCCCCAGCCCGCAGTGCGGGAGTTTGTGGATCTTGATTTCCTTGTAGCCCAGGCCGATCTGCGCCGCGCTGCGCAGATGCTGGCCGAGCTGCAGTTCTGCTCGCAGTACCACTGGCAGTCTCCACAGGAGACCGCATATTGGGAGAGCTACACGGGCGGGACCGAACTTCATCGGAGTGAAGGCAACCTATGGGTAGAACTGCACAGTCACCTCCTGAAGAGGACATTTCCCGTCTGGCTCAAGACCGAGCAGTGCCTGGCGCGCGCGCAAAGGGCCAGGCTGCTCGGCAGTCTTGAAGTGCTGGCGCTCGAGCCGTGTGATCTGCTGGTCTCCCTTGCGGCCCACGCCATGACGCACGGTTGGGACCGGCTGAAATGGATCGCTGATTTTTCTGCATATCTGGCCCGTTACGGCGGCCAGGTGGACTGGACGGAGTTGTTTGCGCGCAGCCGCAAAATGGGATCGGACCGGGCTGTGCTGGTGGCGCTGGGGCTGGCGCGCCGACTGCTGGCAGCCGAGCTGCCGCCGGCCGCCGCGCAGGCGCTTGCGCGCGACCGGCGGGCGCAGCGCGTGGTGGAGGCGACCGCGCAGAAGATACTTACGGGCGATATGACGTTGCTGCGCGGCGCGTCGATACTGCGCATCTGCTCGGCCTCCATGTCGCGTGCCTCGCATCGCTCCGCTTACGCGCTGCGCCGCCTGATGATGCTGAGCGACGAGGACCTGAGCTACTGCCGGGTGCCGCAGGGCTGGCTCTTCCTGCGCTTTCCTATCCGCGCCTTCCGGCTTGCCAGCGAGCGTCTGCGGAGCGCAGCATGAAACGCCGGCTGGCAAAGTTCAGAGCGCTGCCGTGGGGCGAACGCCGCTGCGTGGTGCGTGCCGTGGCGCTGATGCTTACGCTGCGGGTTGCCATAAAGCTCGTCTCCGTGGAAAAACTGCTGGCATTTGCTTCACGCCCGCGCCGCCACGTGCTGCTGCCCATGCCCCGCGCCGCCTCTCTCGTGCAGCAGGTGGCCGCCGTTATCCCGGGCAGCCTGTGCCTGGTGCAGGCGCTCACCCTGCAGACGCTGGCAGGCGGAGAGCTGCACATCGGCGTCGCCAGCCGGGAGGGCTTCCGCGCGCATGCATGGGTGGCGCGAGGCGGCACCGTGGTGCTGGGCGGGGCCGAGCTGTCGCGCGGCTACACCAGCGTCGTCCATCGAAAGTCTGAGTGAGAGACCCAACATCTGCCCGAAGACACGGCTCAGAGGTGCTTTTGGCATTGGTCTTGTTAAGGCCACACACCTCCTGAAGCCGGCTCCACGCGAGCCGGTTTTTTTTTGCGGCAATTGCTGATCTCGCCCAGACGTCGAACAGTGGAGGCGCCCCGTGCAACTGGCGCAGTCGTAATCTTCGTGGATTACCTAAGTTCCGTTTACAGGGCCGTGAAAAGTCCATAGTTTCTGAAATGAGAGTCAGTTCTGGGGGAGGGCTGCTCTCGAGTGCCCGGCATGCTGCTTCGTGCGTGTGCCGGGTTTCTTTCTGGCTCATTTCGGGCTGTGCCGCGGGACTCTGAAACTGCGACCGAACCGGCCTCGACCGCATCTATTGTTATGGGTTCGATAGACTACGCGAAGAGCGGTCTTTCACGGCAGTCCTAAGGAGGAGCATGTCGGCAGTAGCTGAGGTCAACGATTCGACATTCGATAAGGAAGTATTACAGTCTGCTGAGCCTGTACTGGTGGACTTCTGGGCGGCATGGTGCGGCCCCTGCAAGGCGCTTGCGCCCATCGTCGACGAGGTAGCCAGCGAGTTCAGCGGCAAGCTGAAGGTCATGAAAATGGACGTGGACCGCAACGCTGCCACGCCCGGACGCTACGGCATCCGCGGCATTCCGGCGCTTCTGCTCTTCAAAGGTGGCAAGGTGGCCGACCAGATCGTCGGTTATGTGCCGAAGGACACGATCGCCCGCAGCATCTCGCGCGTCATCGGCTAAACGTGCACGGCTGTTTCCAGGAGGGCGGCCCGGCGGCCGCCCTCCTGGCGTCTATGCTTAAACGGAAGGCCGCCGGAAGAGCCGCGGCCACACCTGACCCGTCAAAGGAACTTTCTCGTCTGTGTTGCACCGGGCTGAAGCCGTTGTGCTGCGCACGTGGCCTGTCCACGAGGCGGACTTTCTCATATCCCTGTTCACGCGCGAATTCGGCAAGCTGAAGGGAATCGCCAAGTCCGCCGCGAAATCCCGCCGCCGCTTTGGCGGTGCTCTGGAGCCAATGACCCACGTGCGGGCCAGCTTTGTCGTCAAGCCCCGGCAGGAGCTGGTGCGGCTGGACACCTTCGACATCCTCGCCTCGCCCCTCGCGCAGCCGGTGGATTATCCGCGCGCTGCGGCGCTGGCCTTCTTTGCCGAGGTGCTTGAAGAGACGCTGCCCGAGCATGACCCGCAGGACGCCGTCTTTCGGCTGCTGCTGGCGGTGCTGGACCACACACGCGCCGGATGTATCTGGATGCCGGTAACCTATTTCGCGCTTTGGATGACCCGGCTGAACGGCTGGCTGCCAAGCCTGGGCTACTGCACGGTCTGTGGACGGCCGTTTGCGCCCGGCGCAGCCTGGTGGCAGCCGGAGACGGACGGCCTGCTTTGTGCCGACCACCGGCGTTCCGCCAGCCGGTTGCTGCATCCGGAGTCGCTGCAGCTTGCCTCGCGCATACTGCACTCGCCGGTGACTGCCTTTGCGCCGGAGACGTGGCCGGCGCGGCGCGCCTCAGACCTGCGCGTCTTTGCCGTCGAGGCGCTGGGTCGGCACCTGGAGAGACGCTTCCCCCAGGACTCCGCCCGCCTCCGTATCGCCGCACGGGGCCGCAGCTGCCATTACGGCA
>CAYQYM010000189.1:0-5105 GCA_964421715.1 uncultured Acidipila sp. | reverse complement strand
CACCAGTGTGGGGATATTCACATCCAGCGCCACCGGGGTCAGCAGGGACGCCGCACCGCGGGAGAGGGGCTTCTCCGTTACGAGAAAGTCGATCATGTTGCGCACCGCCATCTTCGTCGCCCCGTTCAGGTCTTCGCTAAAGCCCATGGCGATGTAGTGGGTGGGGGTCTCGGCTCGCGGCCACAGCAGGTGCTGGTTCTTGTGAAGGATGAACTGGAAGGTGCCCGTCAGGAAAGTCTCCAGCGCGGTGATGTCCACCTCGCCGTTGCCCTGCCCGGCGTGGCCGTCGCCAGCCTCAAACAGCGCACCCTTCGCATGCACGGGAACGAAGAGCGTTGTGCCGGCCACCAGCTCTTTATTATCCATGTTGCCGGCGTGCATCCAGGGTGGGGCCGAGTTGTAGCGGCCTGCCGACTCTGGCGGGGCGACGCCCATGCTGCCGAAGAAGGGCCGCAGCGGGATCTCGACGCCGGGCGCAAAGTCAGCCACCCTCTTCACCCGGTCCAGCGGAATGATCCGGTTCCGGCCGTAGGGAAAGTCGTCCGGCAGATAGCCCCGGCCCGCGCCGAAGGAGTTGCAGGCGAAGTCCGCGTCCAGGCTGATCTTGAGAATGCGTACCTCGAGCACGTCCCCCGGCTCGGCCTCTGCAATGGCTACCGGGCCGGTCAGGATGTGGCCGCCCGGGCCCTTGTCCGTGACGTGCGCGTAGATGTCACGCACAAACGACGGCACCTTTTCCGCCGTCACGCCAAGCTGCTCCATCTGCTCGGGGGGCGGGCAGGAGGCAGCGGCCTGCAGGGTGACCGTATCTCCGGAGTGCACCGTGAGCACGGGCCTGGCGTGTGCCCAGTAGTAGCCCCAGGCAACGGTGGTGGGCGTGGCCTTAAGCGTGAAATCTTCAGCGTGGAGGACGAAGGAGGACAAGGCCGGCAACAGGGCCAGCAACAGAACCGGAAGCGGCAGGCGCTTTCTCATGCGGCATCGTAGCACGCAGTTCAGCGGGCTCCGTTGAGATCCAGTGCCGCTGCGTTTCGCTGCATCGCGGCAAGGCAGAAGCCAATGTGCGCGTCGAGCGCAACGCCCAGCTCCGCGGCCCCTTTCACCACGTCTGCACGGTTCACGCCGCGGGCAAAGGCCTTGTCCTTGAGCTTCTTCGTCACGCCGGCCACCTCCACGTCATGAATGGATCGCGTCGGTTTGACAAGCGCACAGGCGGTCAGGAATCCGGCAAGCTCGTCGCAGGCGAAGAGAGCCCTGGCCAGGTGCGTCTCGCGCGGAACGCCCGAGTACTCGGCATGCCCAAGAATGGCTGTGCGTATCTCCTCAGGCCAGCCCTGCTGCTCAAGTATGCGCACCCCCACAAAGGGGTGCTCGGACGGGGTGGGGTGCCGCTCATAATCGAAGTCGTGCAGCAGGCCAGTCACGCTGTAGCATTCCACCAGGACTGCGCGTTCCGCTCCGCTAAGCCCGAGCCGGTCGGCGTGCTGTTCGCCGCAGGCCGCGACACAGGTTTCCACGGCGAGGGCGTGCCTGATCAGGCTTACAGACTGGGTGTATTCGTTCAGCAGTTGCCAGGCGGCTTCGCGGCCACAGTGGGTCGGCATCGGGGCTCCTGAACAGATTCTGCCGGATTCCGTTCCCGGCCGCTTTCCCGTTTCGGGTTTCTTCGGGTTTTTTACCAGAATCTCTGGCCCCTGACATAGTTTCCGCTTGACATGGCGGAGCCCTGCGGCGCAAGGTATCCACAGTTGTTGCGCAACTCGATTCACATCCTCGGGTTGACACAATCGGAAGCCCCGCTCTGGCCTCCGTACTACAACTTATGGCAACTAGCTTAGCTACCGTCGAAGCGCGCGAGGTGCTGCGCTGCGAACGCTGCAGCCTGGTGCAGTTCCGCACAGTAAATTCACTCTGCCGCCGCTGCCACAAGCCGCTGGAGGCAGAGGAGCCTGAACCAGCCCTGCCACAACTGGTCGATGCCGCCGAGGCCGCGCCGGGGGAGCTTGACGTCTCCCGATCCGTGCGGGACATGCGCCGCATGCGCAGCCTCAGCCAGCGCCAGCTCGCGGGCAGGATGCAGGTGCCCCGCACCTATATCTCCAAGATCGAGAACGGCAAGGCGATGCCGACGCTCTCCTCCCTGCAGCGGCTCGCGAGCGCGCTTGAAGTGGACATCTGCGACCTGTTGCGGGATCCGCGCAGCCGCCGCTGCGAGCACACTTCGGCGATTCTCGCCGACCCGTTCCTGGGCGAGCTTGCGCCGTTTGTTTCGCAGCTGAACGGCTATCAGCGGTCCATGTTCCTGAACCAGGTGCGTGAGATGGCCTCAGGCCGTCGTCGAAACGTCGTCTAGAGGGAACTCGGCGCAGACCAGCGCCATTCCCTCTTCACGGGTGTGGATGCGCCCCTCGAGCTGTGCGTCTTCGGCAGTCTGCAGCATCTGCTTAAAGCGTGGCCCGGGCCGGTAGCCGGCCTCGATGAGGTCGCGCCCGGTGACCAGCAGCGCGGGCCGCACCTGCTCCGGTGGCAGGGTTCTGTAGCGGCTGCTTGCGAACTCATAGAGCCGCAGGTCGCGGTGGCTGGACATGCAGTCCAGCCGATGCAGTGCCAGGTGCTCGGGAAAATCACGCAGCCGGAAGAAGCGCTTCAGCGTGGACTCGCGCATCTTCTCGACGTCTCCAAAGCGCATGTGGTTGGCGACGAGGGAAAGTATCTGGCCGCAGTCCTCGTTTGAAAATCGCAGCCGCGAGAGGATGTCCTCGGTGATGCGCGTGCCCACCTCTGCGTGCCCACTGAAGCGGATGCGGTCGGGTGCGCGCGCGAAGGTAGCAGGCTTGCCCACGTCATGCAGCAGTGCGGCCCAGGCCAGCGTCGGGGAGCAGTCCGGCGGCAACTGCTCCAGCAGCAGCAGTGTATGCACGAAGACGTCGCCCTCCGGGTGGTACTCCGGCGGCTGCTCCACGCCATGCATGCGGTCTACCTCCGGCAGCAGCACGCGCAGCAGGCCGGCGGCGTCCAGCAGTTCGAACGCGCGCCGTGCGTGTCCTTCGGTCAGCATGCGTGTCAGCTCGTCGCGAATGCGCTCGCGGCTCACCTGCACGACCTCTCCGGCTATGGCGCGGATGGCGGCAAACGTTTCGGGTTCAATCGTGAAGCCGAACCGGGCGGCGAAGCGCACGGCCCGCAGCATGCGCAGCTTGTCTTCCGCAAAGCGCCGGCGCGGCTCGCCGATGGCCCGCACCAGCCCCGCGGCCAGGTCGGCACGGCCGCCGACAAAGTCCAGCACGGCCGCATCGCCCGATGCGGCGGGCTCCGTGGGCAGTGGGTCGCTCTCCCATCGCAGCGGGTCAAGAAGCATGCCGTTGATGGTGAAGTCGCGCCGCTGCACGTCTTCCTCTGCGCGGTTGGAGAACGTCACGGCGTCAGGGTGGCGGCCATCTGCGTAGGAGCCGTCGTTGCGGAAGGTGGCGACCTCCACCTGGACAGGCACACTTTCCACCTCGTCTGCAACCAGCACCACGCCGAAGTGGGCTCCGACGGCGAAGGTGCGCGGGAACAGGTCGAGCACGACCTGGGGCAGGGCACTGGTGGTCACGTCAAAGTCCTTCGGTTCGCGCCGCAGCAGCAGGTCGCGAACGCACCCGCCCGCGAAATAGGCGGCATGGCCCGCTGCCTGCAATCGGCGAACGATCGACTCTGCGGCAAGCTGTGCGGGTTTCTTCATAGAGGCGGCTCTCTTTCATAATAGAAGCGTGATGGCGAAGAGTGGCTTGGACGGTAGCTTGGGCAGCGGCTTGGACGGTGGCTTGATCCTTGGCATCGAGAGCTCGTGTGACGAGACGGCGGCAGCGGTGGTGGAGCGCGGGCGGCACACCCTGTCGAATGTCGTCGCATCGCAGATGGCGACTCACGCGCCCTATGGCGGCGTGGTGCCGGAGCTGGCCTCGCGCGAACACCTGCGCAACATTGTTCCCGTGGTGCGTGCCGCTCTTGAGCAGGCGCGTATCAGCTTCACCGACCTGGACGCGATTGCGGTGACCGAGGGACCAGGGCTTGCCGGAGCCCTGCTGGTGGGCATCTCCTACGCAAATGCGCTCGGCTATGCACTTGAGAAACCAGTCATCGGCGTCAATCATCTCGAGGGACATATTCACGCGGTCCTGCTTGAGCAGGAGAGTGCGCTGCCACTTCCGGCGCTGGCGCTGGTGGTTTCAGGCGGGCACACGCATCTTTATCTTGCCGAGAGGGGTAAAGAGAACCCGGCCCAGGGCTGGCGCTATCGTAACGTGGGCCGCACGGTGGATGATGCTGCGGGCGAGGCCTTTGACAAGGTGGCGAAGCTGCTTGGATTGGGCTATCCCGGCGGCCCCTGGATCGACTTTCTGGCCGCGCACGGTGACCCGAACGCAGTGCCATTCAGCTTTGCGCAGATAAAGCAGAAGAGCCCTCGGAAGACAGCGAACGAAGCCCCTGGCCAGAGCGCAGACGGCCAGGGTTCTGACGGCACGTCGTCCAACTACCCGGACCTTAATCTTCCAAACCGGCGTTTACTCTTCTCCTTCAGCGGCATCAAAACGGCCGTGCTGCGCTATACCGAGACCCGCAATCTGCGCGAGTCGATCCAGGCGCGTCGCACAGCGCTGCTCGGTGTCGATCAGCCACGTCCGGAGCAGGCGCTGCCCCTGTGCGACGCGGAGACGCTCGGGCTGATCGCCTCCTTCCAGAGGGCCGTGGTCGATGACCTGAAGCGGAAGACCTTTCTGGCTGCGGAGCTCTACGGTGTCCAGAGCGTGATCGTCTCCGGCGGCGTTGCGGCCAACCGCGAGCTGCGCGTCAGGTTTACGGCGGAGGCCGCCAGCCGCGGGCTGCCCATCGCGTTCCCCTCCATCGCTCTCTCGACGGACAACGCGGCCATGATTGCAGCTGCGGCCTGGCCAAAGATGGAAAGCGGCGAATTCGAGCGCCGGGGCATTGCCGCCGAGCCGTCGCTCGCGCTCGGCAGGTAGAATCGGTAAGACCCCACGCATGACGACACGACTTTTCAACACCCTTACCGGCAGACAGGAAGAACTCGCGCCCGAGCCGGGCCAGCCGCTGCGCATTTA
>CAYQYM010000188.1:0-5112 GCA_964421715.1 uncultured Acidipila sp. | reverse complement strand
GGCCGGACATGGCCACATACTCACCCTTGTTGATGGTGAGGTGAATGCCAGACAGGGCGTGGGTCTCGATCTCGTCCGTGTAGAAGACCTTGGTCAGGTTCTGTATCTCGATCAGCGGCTGTCCTGTATCCATCACTCGAACCTCTCCTTCACTCCTAGTTCCTGGTAACCGCCTGCATCTGTTCCGGCCCGGCGCATCGCCCGTGCTTAATCCAGGCGAACCTTATCCGTGTTGTCGTAGCGAGACATGTCGGAAAGAATGACGCGATCGCCTTCCTTCAAGCCGCCGAGCACCTGGATCTGCGTGACCGAGGCGCGGCCCACCTTCACCTGCACCCGCGTCGCGGTCTTCCCATCGAGGTCATACCGGAAGAGGCTGATAGTGCTGTTCTCATTGCCGAAGGCAGGCCGGCCTACGTAGAGCACGTTCTGCAGCCGCTCGAGATCGATGGTTCCATCCACGCTCAGGTCGGGAACCGCGCCCGGAGGGAGCGGCCCATCGAGTACTACGTCCACGGTCCGCGTTCCGTTCACGACGGCGGGGTCGATCCGGTTGACGTGGCCGGGCACGATGCCGTTGTGAGTGTCGATCTCAGCCGGCTGGCCAAGCTGGATGTCGTGCGCCTGCGTCTCTGCAATCTTGAGCTCGGCCTTGAGTTGGTCCGGCTGCACCACCTTAGCCAGCGTGGTGCCAGGGGCCACGTGCTCGCCTACCTGGTGGGGCAGGTCGATCAGCACGCCATTGATACCCGCCCGGACTTCAAGCGCCTCCTGCTGCTTCTGCTTGAGGCCGAGCAGGGCGCGCGCCTGCTCCACCTTTGTCTGCTGCACGGCAAGCTGCGTCTGGATCGCCTTCTCGTTCATGTCGATCCTCTGGCTCTCAAGCCTGCTGCGTGTGGTGAGCTCGTCGGCTTTGCCCTTGGACGCGCTGTAGGCGAGGCCGCTGATCACGCCGAGCCCGTAGAGCGCCTTGTCGGTCTTCTCCTGCAACTGCGCCTGGCTGTAGTCCGCGGTAACGGTGGCGGCAGCGGCTTTCTGATTCATGAGGTCGCTCTGCAGCTTGGTCTGCGTGTTGTGGTACTCCGCCTGCGCGGCCTTGAGCTGGAGTTCGGCGTCCAGCAGCTCCTGCTCCAGCTGCGGGTCCGTCAGGTCCATCAGCACTGTGGAAGCGGTAACTTTGGTGCCCGGCAGCACGCGGATGCGGGTGACGGTGGCCTGGGTCTGCGCCGGGATGAGCAGGATTCTGTCTTCGCGCGGGACGAGCGTGCCGAGGCCGCGCACCTGGCGGATCATGTTGCCCCGCTTCACCGTGTCGGGCCAGAGCGTGCCGGCGTCCACGCTGGGCGCGGCCGGCTTGAGCCGCAGCACGGCGGCGGCGGCTCCGGCCGCCACCAGCACCACGGCAGCAATGATGATCGCCTGGCGGCGTAGCTTCTTCTTCCTGATGTCTGGCCTGGCGATATCCATCGCTAAGCTCATGTGCACGCCTGCGGCCAAAGCTGGCCATGTCGGGGAACTGACGGCAGTCTCACCACTTAACAGTCCGAGGAGGGTGGCGCGAGTAGACGCCGCATTGTCCGCTTACGGACACTTCAGTGTCCATTTTCAAACACCGCCACAAGTGAATGCACAGCGGGGCACATGGCCATAGGGGGGCCATCATTGGTTGCCTTACCGCCAGTTGCACAGATCCCGTGCGCGTCATTCAGCGTTTTTGTGGTTGAGTTTTTCCGCTTCTGCCAATACAAACCTCGTATGCCAAAGAGCAAGAAGAAAAGTGTGGCCGAAGATGAAGAAGAGGCGGAGGCCAAACCCTCTCCGTTTCTGCCCGGACGGCCGATCAGCCTGCGCGTGCTGGGCGACTACCTTGACCTTTCGCCGGCCACAATCTCGCTGGTGCTGAACAACGCGCCTGGCGTCCGCTCCATTCCGCAGCAGACGCGGGACCGGGTGATTGCGGCGGCGAAGAAGTTCGACTACCGGCCCAGCTTTTATGCGCGCTCCCTGCGGCGGCGGCAGAGCTTCTCGGTGGGCGTGCTGGTGCCGGAGCTGAGCGACGGCTACTCCGTGCTGGTGATGAACGGCATCGAAGAGGTGCTGATCGAAGAGGGCTACTTCTACCTGACGGCCAGCCACCGCCGCAAGGCAGACCTGATCGAGGAGTACCCGCGCCTGCTCATGGAGCGGTCCGTAGAAGGCTTTGTGGCCATCGACACGGCGCTGCAGCAGGGGCTGCCGCTGCCAGTGGTGGCCGTGGCCGGGCATCGCCGGATTGAAGGCGTGACGAACATCACGCTCGACCATCGGCGCGCGGCCGAGCTCTCGCTGCGTCACCTGCACCAGCTTGGCCACCGGCACATCGCCTTCATGCGCGGGCAGACCTTCAGCTCGGACTCGGACGACCGCTGGAAGAGCCTGATGGCAGTGGCGCGCGAGCTGCAGCTTGCGGTCAAGCCGGAGCTGGTGGTGCAGCTACAGCACAACATCTCCTCGCCCGAGCTGGGCTATCCCGTGGCGCAACAGTTGCTGGCCCGCAGAGTGCCCTTCACGGCGCTGGTCAGCTTCAACGATGTCGCGGCCATCGGCGCGATACGCGGCTTACGCGACTACAACCTTCGTGTGCCGGAGGATGTCTCGATCGTTGGCTTTGACGATATCCAGGGCGCGGCTTATAACAATCCGAGCCTGACGACCATCCGCCAGCCTCTCCACTCGATGGGAGCGACCGCGGCGCGCATGCTGCTGCAGCGCATCCGGGGCAAGCGCGATATTCCCGAGCGGGTCGATATCGTGCCGGAGCTAATCATTCGCGAGTCAACCGCCCCGCCAAACGGCCGAGCGCGGCGGCGAGGTTTCTGAAGCCGGCGATAGACATAGGTAACCTGCAGGCCGGTTATGTAACACCAAAGGGGTAGTGACTTTCGTATGAGAGCCGTCTAGCATCAGGTCAACTTTCAAGGAAAACTGAAGCCAGGGGTGATGAGCGCTGCCATGCGTCAGCGCAGCAGCATCACCACGATCCGTCCATCGGATTCGAAACTGCCCCCAGTGGCGGTCTTCGCCCTGGTCAGCGGATTGGAAGGCGTCACGAAGGCCGCGCCGGCCACCACTCCCGCATTCTGAAAGCTCTCTTCGATGTAGTTGCGCTCGCCGTCAATCTTGGGGTCGATGCGATGGGTGACGCCACCGGTGCGCTGATCCTTTTCAAAGCCGTTGTCATGTGTGGCGGCGCCGACCCAGAGGGGCTTGCCGTCCACCGTCTCACTCGTCTTCCAGAGCCGCAGGTGATTGCGCACGGCAGCCACGGCCAAGGGGTCGGCGCGGGCATAGGAGAGGTCCTGCGGGCGTCCGAAGAGGGTGAGGGTGCTCATGGGCATCTCGGTATACCCCTTGTGGGAGAGGGTGGCCAGCAGCCCGTGAAGTATGGCATCCTGCGTGGACTTGTCTACTGCGACCCATCCGGCCGCGGTGAAGGCGCTCTTGACCTGGGCCTCGGTGCCGATGAGCGCAAAGTTCACCATGTCGCCGGGATTGCCCTGCTCATCCTGGACACGGCGGGGTATCTCTCGAAAGAGCTGGGGCGAGATGAGGGTGCCGATGGAAGCAGTGGCGAAAGCAGGGGCTCCGGCTTCTTTGGTCTTTGCGAGGGTGAGTTCGACCGTGTAACCGCCGGTGGATGTGAGGTCAGCACTGAGGTTCTGCGCCAGCCACAGGTGGCCGGTGACGGCCACGTCCATCTCTTTCTGCGCGCCGATTGGAAACGGGACGGCGGCGGCCTGGCTGCCGATGCGGCCGATCAGCGCGCCGGCGTTGGCGCTGTTCAGGGCAAAGGTGCGGAGGAGGTCCTTCCACCCGCGCGCCACTCCTTCAGGGCCGGTGGAGCGGCCGTCCGTGAGCTGTGCGGTTCCGGAGGCGGTGAAGGCAAGATGGTCGCCGGGAGCGACGGTAACGCCAGTGTCTGTCCACTGCCCCCCATCCACCGTGAAGGTATAGGCTCCTCTCCGCGAGGAGAGGTCCGCAGCAGGTGCGGTGCGCTGCTCGATAACCTGGACGCCAGGATTGGCGGGGGCCGAGGTATCGATGGGCAAGGGCGCGGGCTGGGCAGGCGAGCCGTCCGGCTGACGTTCCACGGGAACAACCGGGATGTTCTGGCCTGGAGTCTGGCTCGGAGCAGACTGCCGGGGTGGCGATTCGTAGACCTTGACTCCGTTGGCGTTAACCTGTTGAGCCATAGCTCCTTGAGCAAGGGCCAGGCATGACACCAGAGTAAAGGGCGCAAGAAGATTGCTGATTCGCATAGGACGCTTCTTTAGACCCGCAACTCCCACGATAGTGTCATCCAAGTCGCGCGCACTGCCCGGTAGGATGGTTTCACCTCACCACCTGGGCGATAACTATGAAGATGCAGACCTTTGCTCGATGGACGGGCAGGGCCGCGGCACTTTCGCCGCTGGCCTTGATGCTGATGCTGTGCGGCTGCGAGTCAGTGGCGGGCAGTTCGCCACAGACGCTGGTGCGGCTTGTGGACGCCAGCTATAACGCGCCGGCGCTGGACGCTTACGTGGCCGCGACGCCGATTGCGGTGAATATTGGTCCGGCGACGGTGACCGCATATGCCTTTCTGTCTCCAGGCGCGGCAACCGTCACGCTTGATTCGACCGGCCAGCACACACCGCTGGTCACGCTCACCGGCAGCTTTTTGGCCGGACAGCAGCATAGTATCTACCTGACTGACATCGGCGCCGGCTACCAGGCGACGCTGCTCACGGACCAGAACGCGCCCGGACCGGCCGGCTATGTGTCCGTGCGCTTTCTGCAGCAGGCCCGGAATACAGGCCCGGTGGATGTTTACCTGGTGACCGACGGGGCGAAGCTTTCCACAGCAAAGCCGGTAGTGACCGGGCTGGCAGCCGGGGCAGTGACAGCCTACATCAACGTGCCGGCTGGCACATACGACGTGGCGGTAACTCCGGCAGGGTCAGGCACGGCAAGCTATACGAGCACGGCGATGCAGTTAACCGGCGGCCAGGTGCGAACGATGTTGATCGTCGACCAGCAGATTCAGAACGCGCCTCCGGTGAACGTCATAGTGGCGAACGATCTGAACTAGGC
>CAYQYM010000187.1:0-5156 GCA_964421715.1 uncultured Acidipila sp. | reverse complement strand
GGTCGTGCTGCTGGATCTGAAGTTGCCAAAGATTGACGGGCTGGAAGTTCTTCGGCGCATTCGTCAGGATGAACGCACCTGCATGTTGCCGGTTGTAATTCTCACCTCTTCCGACGAGGAGACCGACCTCGTGCGAAGTTACAAACTGGGCGTCAACAGCTATATCAGGAAGCCGGTAAGTTTCACGGAATTTGCCGAAGCCACCCGGCAGCTGGGGATGTACTGGCTGGGTTTGAATGAATGTCCACCGAGCGGGCACTGACCGGCCATCCTCTTCGCGTACTGCTGATTGAGGATGATGAGAACGACGCATTGCTGCTCGAGCGGCATCTGCGGCGCAGCGGGTTTATGCCAGATATCGTTCGCGTGGAAACCGCCGCGCAGATGGGCGATGCGCTTGAAGACCACGGTGAGCGGTGGGACGTAATCCTGGCCGATTTCACGCTTCCGGAGTTTAGTGCGCCCGAGGCGCTGAAGCTGCTCAAGTCCACCCAATACGATATTCCGTTCATCATGATGTCCGGCGCGGTGAGTGAAGAGACCGCCGTGACCGCGATGCGCGCCGGCGCACATGATTACATCTCCAAGCAGAACCTCACGCGGCTTGTGCCCGCCATTGAGCGCGAGCGCGCCGAGGCCCGGCAGCGGCACACGCGCCGCGCCACGGAACGCGCACTCAAGGTAAGCGAGGAGCGCTTCCACCGCCTGGTGGAGGGAATGCCGCTGGCCCTGCTGATCTGCGATGCGCAGGGGCACATTCTTTACGTGAACGAAGGCATCGAGCGGCTGCTTGGCTATACGCCCCGCCAGGTGCTGAGTGGCGAGGTGCTGGTAGGCGACATCATGCCTGCCGCAGGCAGTGAGCCGGCCGCCATGCTCGCCAGCTGGTCGCAGGGCAGGCGCCAGAATCACGAGGTCCTCTGCAGGCGGTGCGATGGGCAGGAGGTTCCCGTGCTCATTGGCGCTTCGATGCTCAACCCTGAGGCGGCACCGCGCGACCGGCAGATCGCCGCATTCATGGCCGATCTGACCGACCAGAAGCGGAGCCAGGACGTGCTGCGCCGCACGGAAAAGCTGGCCGCCGCCGGCAGACTGGCGGCCTCCATCGCTCACGAAATCAACAACCCGCTCGAGGCGGTGACAAACTGCATGTACCTGCTGCAGCAGCTCTCGCTGGACGATCTGGCGCGAACCTACGTGAACCTGGCCCAGCAGGAGCTGAACCGCGTTACGCACATCACCACGCAGACGCTTCGCTTCTACCGGCAGAGCACGCGTCCCGTCAAGACCGATGTGCACGAGCTGTTTGAGACCGTGCTGGCGCTCTTCGAGGTCCGGTTGCGTTCGCACCACGTCAAGGTAGAGCGGCAGTTCCATGCACTACCGGCGATCATCGCCTACGACGGAGAGATTCGCCAGGTGCTGGCCAACCTGGTCGGGAACGCACTCGACGCCGTACATTTCGAAGGCGGCCGCATCATCCTTCGTACCCATCGCAGTCGTCACTGGCAGAAGGGAACAGAGGGCATAGCGATCGTGGTCGCTGATAACGGCAGTGGTATTCCATCCGCAGCGCGTGAGCGTATCTTTGAACCGTTCTTTTCCACCAAGGGTATTACCGGGACCGGGCTCGGTCTGTGGGTGAGCCGCGAGATTCTCACCAAGCACGCGGGCGAGATGCGCGTCCGTTCGCGAACAGGGCCACGCGCGGGTACCACCTTCCGTATCTTTCTTCCACTCGGTTCGGATTCCATGAGGGAGCCGGGTGGGGCGCCGTCAGCGGACGAGGCACAGAGAGCCGCCCTGCCCTCGCTCACCGGCGCCTGAGGCTCCGCCAGAGCAACTTTCCTTCAGCATTCAGACTCAGACACTTAGACTCAAGTTCCAGGCTGGGATAACTATGGCAATGACTGTGCTCCCGGGTAAACCCTACCCGCTCGGCGCGAAGTGGGACGGCACCGGTGTAAATTTTTCGATCTACTCTGAGCACGCGACCGCCGTCGAGCTGTGCCTCTTCAACCAGGACGACGAAGAGGTGGAAAGGCTTGAACTGCAGGAGGTCACCGCCTTTGTATGGCACGGCTACGTGGCCGGTTTGCAGGCGGGTCAGCGCTATGGTTATCGCGTTCACGGGCCCTGGGATCCGCGGAACGGGCATCGCTTCAACCCTGCCAAACTGCTGGTGGACCCTTACGCGCAGGCCATCCAGGGCTACGTCGGCTGGTCGCACCCAATATTCCCATACCGCTTTGGCGGTGAGGACGCAGACCTCGTCTGTGACGATCGCGACAGTGCCGCGGGTGTGCCTAAGTGCGTCGTGGTGAATCCTTACTTCGATTGGGATCTCGACCGGCCACTGCGCATTCCGCTCTCCGAGTCCGTCATTTATGAGACGCACGTGCGCGGGTTCAGCGTGCAGAATCCTGATGTGCCTGAGCCACTGCGCGGCACCTACGCCGGCCTCGCCTCGCCGGCCAGCCTTCGCCACCTCAAGCGGCTGGGGGTTACCGCGGTGGAGCTGCTGCCCGTGCATCACTTCGTGAACGACAACACGCTCGTCGAGAAAGGCCTGACGAACTACTGGGGCTATAACACGCTGGGCTATTTTGCGCCTGCCGGGCGCTACTGCTCCACCAACGACGGCGGGCAGCAGGTGGCTGAGTTCAAGGCGATGGTCAAGACGCTGCATCGCGAAAAGATTGAGGTCATCCTCGACGTGGTCTACAACCACACCGCCGAGGGCAACCACATGGGCCCGATGCTGTCTTTTAAAGGCATCGACAATATGACCTACTACCGCACCACGGCTGACAATCTGCGCTACTACATGGACTACACCGGCACGGGGAACTCGCTGAACGTGCGGCATCCTCAGGTGCTCAAGATGATTATGGACAGCCTGCGTTACTGGGTGACAGAGATGCATGTCGACGGCTTCCGCTTCGATCTCGCTTCCACCCTGGCACGAGAGCTGCATGATGTGGACCGGCTGAGTGGCTTCTTCGACATCATCCACCAGGACCCGACGCTGGCAGATGTCAAGCTGATCGCCGAGCCGTGGGACGTCGGCGAAGGCGGCTACCAGGTGGGCAACTTTCCCGTGCTGTGGGCGGAGTGGAACGGCAAGTACCGCGACACGGTGCGCCGCTACTGGAGGGGCGACGACGGCCAGCTCTCGGACCTGGGCTATCGGCTTACCGGCTCCAGCGACCTTTACCAGACCGATGGGCGACGACCCTACGCCAGCATCAACTTCATCACCGCGCACGATGGGTTCACACTGCGCGACCTGGTCAGCTACAACGACAAGCACAACGAGGCCAACGGCGAAAACAACCAGGACGGCGCCAACGACAACCACTCCTGGAACATGGGCGAGGAAGGACCGACAGAGGACCCGAACATTCGCCACGCGCGCGAGCGGCAGATGCGCAACCTGCTGGCTACCCTGCTGCTCTCGCAGGGCGTCCCCATGATCTCCGGCGGCGACGAGATGGGCCGCACACAGGGCGGCAACAACAACGCGTATTGCCAGGACAACGAGATCAGTTGGTACGACTGGACGCAAACCGCCGAAAAGGAGTCGCTGATTGACTTTGTAGCGCAGCTTATCCACCTGCGCCGCGAACACCCGAACCTGCACCGGCGCAAGTTCTTCCAGGACCGCGTCATTCATAACTCCGCCGCTCGCGACATCGCATGGTATGGCACGGACGGCAGCGAACTCGATGAAGAGGCATGGGGCGCCGGCTGGATGCGGTCGATTGCCATGCTGCTGAACGGCAAAACGCTGAACACCACGGACCAGCTCGGGAATCCGATCGTTGATGACAGCTTTCTGCTGCTGCTCAACGCTCACCATGAACCGGTGGTCTTCGTCCTGCCCACCTCATCTAACGGCGGCTGGGAATGCATGCTGAACACGAACGAGATGGAAGAACCGTTCAAGCGCGAACCAGCCAAGGAGAAGATCCGCGTCGAGGGCCGCTCGCTCGTGCTGCTGATCGAGGGACACGCGAAGACCTCGGTTTGAGAGCGGGTCAAACTGTGAGACGGCTGGAGCTGATCGGCATCACAGACTCAATTGCCCAGGATGCATCGCTCGACCGCAGCGGCCCGCTGATCTGCTGGTAGTGCCGCATCGTGATCGAACACCCGTTGACGAAGCACTCCAGCACGGAGGCGTCAACGTAGCAAGCAACGGTGCACGTCTGCTCCGGCGCATCCACCGTCACACCGTTCACGGTTACCCTCCCTGCCGCGCGCTCCACATTGAGAACCGGGTTGCCGCTTGCATCAACGACGACCACGCGCCGCCTGCCCGGCTCGATAGAGAGCTCGCCTGAAATGAAGGCCTGTGCTCCCGCGGCACCGGCTGCATGCAGGCTGCCGCGAACGGCCGGGAGCACCTGCTGTGTGAGTTGCCCTGCCGCATTCACGCGCAGAACGCGCGGCAGGCTCAGTACGCCCGCCCATCCCGCTGCCGCATACTCCGCCTCGGGTCGCGTCTCAGTGATCCAGCCCCACAGGATACGCTGTCCAGCGGCATCGGTCTGCGTCTTTGGCGCATAGAAGGCACCATAATCCAGCAGGCCCTGCTGCTCGGAATGAAACCGCAGCGTACTCTGGTCGAAGCTGCCCGTCTGCCAGTTGACCTTGCCCTCTGTCGAAAAGATGAGCACATGCCTTCCATCCAGTTCGAAGAAGTCCGGGCACTCCCACATCTCTCCAGAGGCGACCGGGTCCTGAGTATGGCCCACCTTTGCCGGATTGGCCTTGCCCTCTGCAAGCTTGTGCAGGTACTCCCAGTGGCGCAGGTCCTGTGAACGGTAGAGCAGCACGCATCCGCCCAAGCCGCGCAAGCCGGAGCCGACGCCAAGCAGCCACGAGCCATCGGCCGCGCGAAAGGGGCAGGGGTCGCGAAAGCCGGTAATGTCGAGCCCGGCAGGCGGCCTTGCGATGACCGGCTGCGGCAGCTTCGTCCATGCCCCCAGTTCGGGGTCAGCGGATGTAGCCAGGCACTGTGTCTCGCGAAAATTGTGGCGTCCATCGCGCAGCGTGGCCTCGCCGGGTGCGACGGATTCAACGCCGGTGTAGATGATGGTGGGCACGCCATGGTCCAGCACAGCGGAGCCGGTAAAGCATCCCTCCCTGTC
>CAYQYM010000186.1:0-5190 GCA_964421715.1 uncultured Acidipila sp. | reverse complement strand
GCGAACGTGGGCGGCGTGGTCGGGGGCGTCCTGCTCACTGCATGTTACACCTTCGGGTGGCGGGGCGGGGGGCTGGGGCGGAGCGGTTTCACGTCCGCAAGGTTGGCGGCGCGCCTGGGGCTGCTCGGCTTCGGGCGCTGGATGGGACGCAACCCTGCCGGGATCGCCCAGAACTTCGGGCACAACTTCTGGCATGGGGCGGGTTGGCACACGCTGCACCCGGTGCAGGTGGGCGTGGGCGGGCCGATCGCCATGGTGGGCGTGCTGACAATACTGGCCGTGGTGCAGACAGGCTCGCTCTTCTCAGCCGACGCGTGGAACAACGTCACCTTCACGGCAGGGGAGATCAAGCGGCCGCAGCGTAACCTGCCGCTCTCGCTGATCCTGGGTACTGGGCTGGTGCTGGCGCTCTACATCCTCGCGAACTTCGTTTATCTTATCGCGCTGCCGCTGCATGGCGATCCGAACGGCACCAGCATCTTTCAGCGCGGCATCCAGTATGCGGCCGAGGACCGCGTGGCCACGGCCGTGCTCCAGCAGATCTTCGCCCGTGCGGGCGCGCTGCTGATGGCCGCCGCGATCCTGATCTCCACCTGCGGCTGCGCCAACGGCATGATCATGGCCGGGGCGCGCGTTTATTATGCGATGAGCCGCGACGGGCTCTTCTTCAAGGCTACCGGCAGGCTGAGCCCGCGTTATCGCACGCCCGTGGCCGCGCTCGTGGTACAGGCGGTGTGGACCTGCCTGCTCTGCGTCTCCGGGTCCTACAGCCAGCTGCTGGACTACATCATCTGCGCGGAACTGGTCTTCTACATCCTGACAATCGGCAGCCTGTTTGTTCTGCGCATCCGGAGGCCACGGGCGGAGCGGCCCTATCGTGCACTAGGCTACCCGGTGCTTCCCGCGGTGTACATTTTGATGGCCGTCTGGATTTGTATCGTATTATTGCGCTACAAGCCGCAATATACGTGGCCTGGCCTGCTGCTTGTGCTGCTTGGGATCCCGGTGTTCCTGCTCTGGTCCCGCCGCGGCCGCACTGCGAATGAAAACGGAGGCAACACCCTCGTCCATGGCTAATCTTTTTGCCACCAAGCCTCTCTCCAGCCTCAAGCAGGAGGCAGGCGAAGAAGGCGAACATACCCTCAAGCGCTCGCTCGGGCCCGTAAACCTGATTACGCTCGGCATCGGCGGAGTGATCGGTGCCGGCATCTTCGTGCTCACAGGGCAGGCGGCGGCGCTGCACGCCGGGCCCGCCATTGCGCTGAGTTTTGTGCTGGCCGGCATCACGTGCGCCTTTGCGGGTCTCTGCTATGCGGAGTTCGCCTCGATTATCCCGATCGCCGGCTCGGCCTACACTTACGGATACGCCACGCTGGGCGAGTTCGTGGCCTGGATCATCGGCTGGGACCTGGTGCTCGAGTATGCCTTCGGCGCGGCCACCGTCGCCTCCGGGTGGTCCGGGTACCTGCTGAGCCTGGTGGAACAGCTCGGCTTTGTGCCCTCTGCGTCGCTCGCGCGCTTCACCACCACCTACGGTAACAATCTTTACTTTTACAACCACCGCTGGCAGTCGATGGCTGCCCTGCCGACCAGCGTAGACCTGGCCGGGCTGCCACATGTGGTCGGCATCTTCAACGTGATCGCGTTTCTAGCCATCGTCGGGGTTACGACGGTGCTGGTCATCGGCATCAAGGAATCGGCCAATCTGAACTCCGCCATCGTGATCGTGAAGCTCGGAATCGTCGGCATCTTTCTCGTGCTCGGCATTGGCTTCCTGCTCAGGCATCCAGACCTGGCACGGATGAACTGGCATCCGTTCATCCCGCCCTCCCATGACGGCGAGTTCGGCATCACAGGCATCGCCCGCGGCGCGGCCTCCGTCTTCTTCGCGTACATAGGATTCGACGCGGTCTCCACCGCCGCCCAGGAGGCGCGCAACCCGCAGCGCGACATGCCGCTCGGCATCCTCGGCTCGCTTGTGGTCTGCACCATCCTCTACAGCGCCGTCTCCCTCACCCTGACCGGCCTGGTCAGCTACAAGGTGCTGAACGTGGCAGAACCGGTCGCAGTCGGCATTGATGCGACGGGCGTAACCTGGGGCAGCCTGCTGGTGAAGATCGGGGCGGTCTTCGGACTGGCTACGGTGATGCTGGTGATGCTGCTGGGCCAATCGCGCGTCTTCTTCTCCATGTCGCGTGACGGACTGCTGCCTAAGTGGGCTTCAGAGATTCACCCGAAGTTTCGGACGCCGTGGATCTCGAATATCATCGTCGGCTCGATCGTCGCCTTCCTGCCCGCGCTGCTGCCCATCGACAAGCTGAGCGAACTGGTGAACATGGGCACGCTGCTCGCCTTCGCCATCGTTTCGGCCGGTGTCTGGATCCTGCGCGTGCGGCAGCCCGACCTTGCGCGCCCATTCAAGACGCCGCTGGTGCCGCTTGTGCCGATCCTCGGCATTCTGAGCGCGTTCTACCTGATGTTCAACCTGCCGCTGCTCACCTGGATCGTCGTGGGAATCTGGCTGGTGGTAGGCCTGGTGATCTACTTCGGCTACTCGACGCGGCACAGCAAGGTGCAGCGGATGCCGGTGCAGATGACGAGCGGCCGCGGCTAGGCACGATCGCTGAAAGCAACAGAAAAGGCCCGCCGGCGAGGCGGACCTTTTCTGCTGCTGCGGATGGGAGAAGCTACTTGGCTGCCTGGATCGAATCCACCTTGATGGAGTCGCCGTCCTTCTCGCCCATCACAGTCACGTTCTGTCCGGCGAAGGCAACCAGCTTGTCCTTGTCGCCCTTGAGCGTGTAGACCTTGCCCTCGCTCACGAGCGCCAGGTCAGAGCCGCCCTTGGCACACTTCGTGACACACTTGGCCGCCTCATCGCTGGCGGTCGCGTGCTTTGCGCCACACATCGCATCCGTAACAACACCGGTGTAGCTCGTACTGTCGGCTGCAAACAGCGCCGGGGTCGCGGCCAGCGCAAACGCCATTACGATCGTCAACTTCTTCATGGGAGTTCTCCTCGTAGTCGGGATAGTCAGGCGTGGCGTTTAGAACCACGCGCCGAGTGAATACTACTCCGGATTCCGGAAGGCGTCACCCCAGCAGAGTTCGATAATGCCAAAGTCGGCCCCGGAGAACAGCCGCGAACGGCCTTGCAGCACAGAATTCTGTTTTGTTGAAATTTAACCCTGCTGACACCGTAGACTGCACTCGGATGAAGAAAAAGCTCGTTTCGCAGCCGACCCTGCTGGATGTAGCCCGCGCTGCCGGCGTGGGCACGACCACCGTCTCTCGCGTGATCAATGGCGGAGACCGGGTAAGCCGTAAGACGCTCGAACGGGTGCAGGCGATCATCGACGAGCTTGGCTACATGCCGAACCAGGCTGCGCGCATCCTTAAGGGCGAGCGCACCAAGACCGTAGGCATGGTGATTCCCAGCATCGCGGACTCCTTCTTCTCCAGTTGCGCCGAGGCCGCGCAGTCCATCGCCCGCGCGCACGACTCCCTGCTGATCGTGACGGCGACGAACAACGATCCCCACATCGAGATGGAGAACCTGAAGGTGCTGCTGCGGCACCGGGTAGACGGCCTGCTGCTGGCGCCGGCAAACTACCAGAGCGATAGCCTGGCGGCATTCCTTCAGCGCAGCGGCATGCCCGTCGTCACGCTGGACCGCCCCGTGCAGAAGGCCAGGGTGCCGAGTGTGCTCTCGGACAATTATCACGGCGCGGTCACCGCGGTAGAGCACCTGATTGGGCATGGATGCAAACGCATACTCTGCCTCGGCGGCGAGGCGACGCTGTTCACCATCCGCGAGCGTATCCGCGGTTACCGGCATGCGATGCAGCAGGCCGGGCTGCACGAGCTGGTCGACATGTCCGTCAAGGACTACAAGTCGGCCGAGTACGCCATCCAGAGCCACCTTTCAGGCGCAGCCACGCCGGACGCCATCTTCACGCTGAAGAACAGCACCACGATTTACGCGTTTGAGACGCTGCAGAAGCTGCGCGTAAATATACCTGGGACGGTGGGTCTGCTGGGCTTTGATGATTTTGAACTAGCCGACACGCTGCGCCCCTCGATCAGCGTAGTGCAGCAGCCGATCGAGGACCTGGGACGGATTGCGGCGGAGATTCTCTTCGAACAGCTACTCGGCAGGCGAGTCAAGAAACGCAATGAGCACGTCAGACTGGAGACACGCCTGGTATTGCGCGAGTCCTGCGGCTGCGGCGTACAGAACGGGGGGAGGTGAGAGCGGAGCCGGGCTGGAATCGTTTCCATTTTGCCGGTGTATTCGGTATATTTGCCAGCGTTAGTCGCCGCGCCCACTCGCTGCCGCTCTTGCGGCGGATGGAGAGGGCTTTACCGTACCTGCAGCTGAGACGGAGCTATGAACGCATATAGTGTCGGGGTTGACCTTGGTGGAACAAACCTGCGGGTGGCGTCCTACGTGCCCGGCAAGGGCCTGCAGCGCAGCATCTCCCTGCCCACCCGGCTGGGAGCGGGCCGCGACGCGGTCGTCGATGACATGTGCGGGGCCATCCGCCAGCTGATGCTGGAGAATTCATTGCACCACTCGCTGGCCGGCATCGGCATCGGAACACCCGGCCCGCTGGAGCTGCCGGAGGGCCGCCTGCATGGACCGCCGAACCTGCCGGGATGGGACGGCTTCAACTTGCGCGAAGCTGTCGAGGACCGGCTGGAAAGCGCGGTGATGATCGAGAGCGATGCCAACCTTGCAGCCCTGGCCGAAGCCAGGCTGGGCAGCGGCCGCACACTTGGCGTCGATTCCCTCTGCATGCTCACGCTGGGCACGGGCATCGGCAACGGCATCATCCTGGAAGGCAGAATCTGGCAGGGCAACAACGGGATGGCGGGCGAGGCCGGCCACCTGACCATCTGGGCCGACGGCGAGGCCTGCGGCTGCGGCGGCGCGGGCTGCATGGAGATGTACGCATCGGCTACGGCCGTCGTACGCATGGCGAAGCAGGCCGCGGCCGAAGGCGCCCCTGGCCTGGCAGCCCTGGACAACATCACCGCACGCGACCTGGCCAGCCTGGCCGAGGCCGGCGACCGCACAGCACAGGCCATCTTCCACAAGGCAGGCCGCGCCATTGGCATCGGGCTGGCGGGCCTGGTGAACACGCTGAACCTGCCGCTCTATGTTGTCGGCGGCGGTCTGGCCAACGC
>CAYQYM010000185.1:0-5191 GCA_964421715.1 uncultured Acidipila sp. | reverse complement strand
GAGGAGTGTACTGGTGCAGATAGCCGAGCTCCAGCTGCCATTGCTCGCTCAGGTCCCATCCCAGGGCGCCGTACGTGCGGTTCTGGTTCAGCAGGCCATCCCCGCTCTTCAGACGGACATTGAAAAAAATTTCGTTGTAGATGGAAGCGTAGTCCGGCCTGGCGCCACCGGTACTCCAGCCAAACGGTATGTCGGCCGTCAAGCGATAACGTGCGCGCTGCGCAAACTTCCATCGAGCTACGCCACGACCCGCTATCGCGGTGCCCTGGAAGCGCTGCTCTGCACGGAGTCGATGCGATAGACTTACAGCCCTTTCGCCTTGCCCGACGAGTGGATGCCGTATCGTGAACTCCTCGAGGACCCGGTGCTCTGGCTGCGGCCCTGTGGCGGCTGGGTCACTCAGGCTGCTGCCCTCAAGGGGATAGCCACGGAGATAGGTGTAGGCAGCCAGGGTTGACATTCGCTCTCCAGTCTTGCGGCCCACTCCTGGACGAAGCAGGAGCTGCTCCCAACGCTGTCCGAAGCCTTCGCGCCGGTACTGACCTTCCAGATGAATGAACCAGTTTTCGCTGGCGGGGTGATCGCCAAAATACATGAACCAACTGGACCGAGCTGCTCCTGTAAGCGGTGGGCGTTGCTGCGCCTGGGAGAACACCCCTCCGCTGGTCCAGATGAGAAGCACAACCATCCCCATGAGTCGGTGCCGGAAGAAGCGGCTGCCCGCCTTCCACCTGTTGGCCGTACGTTGTACGTGGGAACACATGCTCTTATCCAAAGGGGGCGGAGTCATCACAAGGCGGGGTCGTCCTGGATAAGAACAAGGCACGCCGGGTCAGGTTGTTGGAACGGGATAGCTGCGACCCTGGTTGCACCCTTAGTCGTAGGTGGCATTTCAGGCTCATCGGCCAGCCCCGCCGTGTTCCGGGCTTGCGAATCGCCACTGCAGCAGCGTGGACAAGCGATTGGCACTTAAGCCAGGCAGAGGCTCAGCAGGAAAGGAAGGAATCTGGAGCACCGGATGGGAGTTGAACCCATGGATACTGGTTTTGCAGACCAGCGCGTTAGCCACTTCGCCACCGGTGCCCGTCTGCGGCCCGCCAGGCGGGCAGGCCGCTTGCAAACATCGCTACTTCGCGGAGATTTCCTTTCGGGACAGGTACCAGGTCTGCACGTCCAGCCCTGCGCCGCCGCCGTTGGTGCGCTTGGCTGCGTCCTCCACCGTTGCGGGAGCCGCCACGATGACCGGCTCACCCGGCTGCCAGTTCGCGGGCACTGAGACCGAGTTGGCATCCACGGTTTGCAGTCCCTGGAAGATGCGCACCAGCTCGTTCACGTTGCGGCCAAGCTGCATGGGGTAGTAGACGATGGCACGGATGTTCTGCTTCGGGTCAATGGCGAAGACGGCGCGAACAGTCGAGGTATCGCTGGCTGCCTCGTGAATCATGCCGTAGGCGCGGGACACCTTCGTGTCCAGGTCGGCGATGACGGGGAACTTGACCTGCACCCCGGAGTGCTGCTCGATGTCGCGGACCCAGGCGATGTGCGAGTAAATGCTGTCGATCGACACGCCCACCAGCTGCACATTAAGCTTCTCGAACTCGTCATAGCGGCGTGCGAACTCAATAAACTCGGTCGAGCAGACGGGCGTGAAGTCTGCCGGATGGGAGAAGAGCAACACGTACTTGCCCTTGGAGGTGTAGTCGCTCAGCTTGATGACGCCCTGCGTGCTCTTGGCCTGGAAGTCGGGCGCGGTCTCATTGATGCGGGGGATATTTGACTCGATCAGGGTGCTCATCCGTTTCGCTTCCTTTTCCTTGTTTGTTCTAGCTCGATTCAGAGCGCCGGCCGTGGGGTGCGCCTGGTGGCTGAAAGAAGAAAACCCACCGCTACAGGGTCTCTGCGGGTGGGTCGGTGTAACTGGCTTTGGAAACTAACTCTGCTCAGCAACACGCCCGCGGGGCACTGCAAGGACAGCAGCACATACACATCCGCAGGGTGGTGAAGCGCCTCATACACTTTCAGGCTAACCGCGGACCACGGGCCGTGTCAATGCAGTATGCTGTGGAGTCCCTTATGACCGAGAGAAGCAGCAAAGCACGATGGGAACAAGAGACGCTGAGGCCCGCGTTGAAAAAGGCGCCCGAGCGGCCCATCGGCGCACCAACCGGAGTGAACTGCAACACGGCCGGCGAGGCGCGCTTCACTACCGTCTCCGGCCTTGAGGTGGACCGCCTCTACACTGCCGAAGACCTGCCGCCCGGGGCCGCTCCCGACCCAGGCCAGCCGCCGTACACGCGCGGCATTCACCCCACCGGCTACCAGGGCAAGCTGTGGACGATGCGGCAGTTTTCCGGCTTTGCCTCGCCGGAGGAGACTAACGCCCGCTACAAATACCTGCTGGCCAACGGCGGGGGCGGCCTCTCGGTCGCCTTTGATCTGCCTACACTGATGGGCTGCGATTCCGACGACCCGGAGAGCGAGGGCGAAGTGGGCAAGTGCGGCGTCGCCATCGACTCGCTCGCAGATATGGAAACGCTGTTTGACGGCATTCGGCTGGATGAGACCTCCGTCTCGATGACCATCAACGGGCCAGCAAGCGTGCTGTGGGCCATGTATCTGGTAGTGGCCGAGAAGCAGAAGGCAGACTGGGCAGCACTCGCCGGCACGCTGCAGAACGACATCCTCAAGGAGTACATCGCGCAGAAGGAGTACCTTTACCCGCCTGCGCCGTCCATGCGGCTGGTAGTGGACTCGATCGAGTTCGCCACCCGCGCTACGCCCCGCTTCAACCCGGTCTCAATCTCGGGCTATCACATCCGCGAAGCAGGTTCGACGGCTCAGCAGGAGCTCGCCTTCACGCTCTATGACGGCATCGAGTATGTGAAATGGGCACTCCGGCGCGGGCTTGCCGTGGACGACTTCGCGCCGCGGCTCAGCTTCTTCTTCAATGCACATAATGACTTCTTCGAAGAGATTGCGAAATACCGCGCTGCGCGCAAGCTCTGGCACGACGTGATGGCGACGCGCTTCCAGGCAAGCCATCCGCGCTCGCTCTGGATGCGCTTCCATACGCAGACGGCCGGCGTTTCGCTCACAGCGCAGCAGCCCAGGAACAACATAGCCCGGGTGGCGCTGCAGGCGCTGGCAGCCGTGCTGGGCGGCACGCAGTCCCTGCATACGGATGCCTACGACGAAGCGCTCGCGCTTCCTACCGAAGAGGCGGCGCGCATTGCGCTGCGGACGCAACAGATACTTGCCCATGAGACCGGCGTGGCCGACGTGGCTGACCCGCTCGGCGGGTCCTACTTTGTTGAAAACCTGACCGCGCGCATGGAAGCCGCGGCGCTCGGCTACTTTCGCCGTCTCGATGACCTGGGCGGCATGGTGCGCGCCATCGAGCAGGGCTTTCCCCAGCGTGAGATCGCCGAGGCCAGCTACAGCTACCAGCGCGCGGTGGAGGCGCGGGAGAAGATCATCGTCGGCGTGAATCAGCATGCGATCGAAGAGCAGCCGCCGGAGATTCTCTACATCGGAGAAGAGGTGCGCGCGCGGCAGACGGCGAAGCTGCGACGGCTGCGCTCTGAGCGGTCGCAGGAGGCCGTGGACCGAGCGCTGGACGCGCTTCGCCGCGCCGCTGCGCAGGAGCCAGTTGCCTCTTCCGCGGGTGGACTCTGCTGCGGCAACACTATGCTGCCGCTGCTGGAATGCGTGCGCGCCTACGCCACTGTGGGTGAAATCACGCGCGCGGTGCGCTCGGTGTATGGCGCTTACGAAGAGGCCGGCATCGCCTGAGTTAACCGCGCCTGGCCCACTGCGTTCAACGTGCTTCGCCTGCCGCAACGAGAAGCGAGTAGAATCACAGGTCGTGCAAACCAGTTTTTTTGACCTGTACAAGGTTGGCGTTGGCCCATCCAGTTCGCATACCATGGGCCCCATGCGCGCCGCGCGCGCGTTTGCGTTCGATCTGTTCTCGCCGCCAGAATCCCCGCGCCTTCGCGAAGTCGCACGCGTCTGCGCGGAGCTCTACGGCTCACTCGCGTTAACCGGGCATGGCCACGGCACAGATCGCGCCGTGCTGCTTGGCCTTGAGGGCGAAGACCCTGCCACGGTGAACCCTGCGGCGATCGCACTGCAGCTAGACCGCATTCGCGCCGACGGAAACCTTCTGCTTGCCGGGCAACGCACTGTTCCGTTTGCCGAGTCTTGCGATCTGCTCTTCTGCCGCGACCAGATGCTGCCGCCCAATGCGGTTACGCAGCACCCGAATGGTCTTCGTTTCACGGCATTCGATGCACAAGGGGCTACCGTTGCGCAGCAGACGTACTTCTCGATTGGCGGCGGATTTATCCTCCGCGACGGCGAGAACCCTTCCACGCAGGACGGCGATGCTGCCGCGCCGCTTCCCTACCCCTTTCACAGCGCGGCAGAGCTACTGGCCATCGGCGCGGAGACCGGACTTGACATCTGGCAGATACTGCTGGCGAACGAATCCGCGCGACGGCACGAGCATGCAGTGCGGGAGGGCGTGTTTCACATCTGGCAGGTGATGCGCGCGTGCATGGACCGCGGCATGCAGACCGAAGGCGTCCTGCCGGGTGGCCTGAACGTCCGCAGGCGAGCGCCGCGCCTTGCCGCCCGGCTGCACGAGCGCGGCAACCAGCAGGCAGACCCGCTTGCGCCGCTGGACTGGGTGACGGTTTACGCGATGGCCGTCAACGAGGAGAATGCGGCAGGCGGCCGCGTCGTGACTGCGCCCACCAACGGCGCTGCAGGCGTGGTGCCCGCCGTGGCCCGCTACTACCAGGATTTCATCGCCGGAGCGGACGAAGCCGGGCTGCTGCGCTACTTCCTCACCTCGGCCGCCATCGGTGTGCTTTACAAGGAGAATGCCTCGATCAGCGGCGCGGAGGTGGGCTGCCAGGGTGAGGTGGGCGTGGCCTGCTCCATGGCGGCAGGCGGCCTGGCGGCGGCGCTGGGCGGCACCAACCGCCAGGTGGAGCACGCGGCCGAGATCGGCATGGAGCATAATCTCGGCATGACCTGCGACCCCATTGGCGGGCTGGTGCAGATTCCCTGCATTGAACGCAACGCGATGGGTGCAGTGAAGGCAGTCCACGCATGCCGCATCGCGATGCATGAGACTGAGGATCACAAGGTCTCCCTCGACCAGGTCATTCGCACGATGTACCTC
>CAYQYM010000184.1:0-5232 GCA_964421715.1 uncultured Acidipila sp. | reverse complement strand
ACTTTGACGCAAACAACTTCAAGGCCCTGCGCAACGAGGAACTGCGGCTGCAGGCAGCGGCAGCGGCCGAGCGCGTGCGCCGCACGGGCCAGCCCTATAGCTTCGCACCGATGAGCTCGCGAGAGCGCCGGCTGGTGCATCTGGCCTTCCGGGAGTATGACGATCTGGCCACCTCCTCGGTGGGCGAGGGAGCGCGTCGCGCGGTCGTGGCGCATCCCAAAGGCTTTGACGCAAGCAAGCTGCCGATAGCAACATCACGGCCGCCGATGGGCGGCGGACGCCGCCGCTAGCAGGTTCTGTGGCCGCCGTCTCTGACCGCGACACGATTGCCGCGATTGCGACACCGCCTGGGCGCGGGGGTATCAGCATCGTGCGGCTCTCAGGCCCCGAGGCGATCCGGATTGCCACACCGCTGCTGCGGCTGCGGCATCCGCTGGCCCCTACAGTGGCGCGCTTTGGCGAGCTGGTTGACCCGGAGACGGGCGAGCGGCTGGACGAGGTGCTGGCCACGTGGTTTGCCGCGCCGCACTCCTACACGGGCGAGGATGTAGTGGAGATAGCCGCGCACGGCTCGCCCGTGCTGCTGGACCACCTGCTGCGGCTGGCACTTAACGGAGGCGCGCGGCTGGCCGAGCCGGGCGAATTTACCGAACGGGCCTTTCTCAGCGGTCGGATGGACCTGACGCAGGCTGAGGCGGTGCGCGATCTGATCGAGGCGCAGACGCTCTTTCAGGCCCGCCTGGCGGCACGTCAGATGGAAGGCACGCTTTCACGCAGGGTGCGGCCGGTAAAGCAGCAGCTGATGGAGCTGATTGCCGTGCTCGAGGCCGGGATCGACTTTGCAGAGGACGATATCGACGTCGCTCCCGCGGCCACGGTGCTGGCCCGGATCGCCGAGGTGGAGGTGCCACTCAAGGCGCTGGCTACAAGCTTCCGCCAAGGCAGCCTGGTGCATAACGGCATCTCGCTGGCGATAGTCGGCCGACCGAATGTAGGCAAGTCTTCCCTGTTTAACCGGCTGGTGGACCGGGAGCGGGCTATTGTGACGGCGACGCCGGGCACGACGCGCGACCTGATTGCGGAGACGGTGTCTCTGGACGGAATCCCGGTGCGGCTGGTGGATACGGCCGGGTTGCGGGCAGCCTCCGAGGAGGCCGAGCAGATCGGGATTCGCAAGTCGTGGGAGGCGATGGCGGATGCCGACCTGGTGCTGCTGGTGGTGGAGGCGGCAGCGGAGCTGGACGCGGAGGAGCGCGCGCTGCTGGACGGGCTGCGGGAGGGGACAGGTATTGCGCCAGGCAGAGGGTCGGGGCGTGTGATTGTGGCGCGGAACAAGTGCGACCTGGACAGGGCGGAGCCGGGGACGGCGGAGGCGACGCCCGGGGTAGCGGCGGTGCGGACGTCCGCCCTGACGGGGGAAGGCATTGCGGAGCTGCGGGCGGCGATCCTGGAATGCGCGCGCGGGCCGGGCCTGCTCGAAGAGAGCGGGATGCTGACCTCGCTGCGGCAGCACCAGGCGGTGGAAGGAGCGGTGGCGGCGCTGGCGGCGGCGCTGGCGGCGGTGGCGGAGGCTACGCCGCACGAGATGGTGCTGCTGGATCTCTACGGGGCGCTGCGGCAGCTGGACAGCCTGACCGGGGAGACGACGCCGGATGACGTGCTGAACCTGATCTTCTCCACGTTTTGCATCGGGAAGTAGGAGCTGGGGGCTGGAAGGCTCGCTAAAGTGACTGTTCTTAGCAAATTTAGCGATTTTATCTTTTTAGAATAAAACCGCTAAAATAGATATATATGGACCCTGTTCGAAATCCCTACGCCCCCGGAGCCGGAAATCCACCTCCTGAACTTGCAGGCCGCAGCGGCATCCGGGAAGATGTTCTTATCCGGCTGCGGCGGCTGCGCGCAGGCCGGTCCGCAAAAAGCGTGATGCTGGTGGGGCTACGGGGCGTGGGTAAGACCGTGCTTCTCGATCAGATCCGCAAAGATGCTGAAGCGGAAGGCATCACTACGGTTCGGATCGAGGCCCCTGAGAACCGATCCTTGCCCGCACTGCTGGCTCCAGCACTACGTCTACCCTTGCTCCACCTCAGCAAAAAGGAGGCCGCCCGGGACCTCGCCATCCGGGGTCTGCGTGCGCTTGCAGGGTTCGTTGGCAAGCTCAAGGTGACATTTAAAGATATTGAGGTGGGGCTTGATTATGAACCCCAGCCGGGTCTTGCGGACAACGGTGACCTTGAACCCGATTTGGCGGCTTTGCTGCAGCAGACTGGTCTTGCCGCCCGTGCCGCAGGTACCGCAGTAGTGCTTTTTATAGACGAGCTTCAGTATGTGGAGAAAAAGCAGATGGCTGCGCTGATCTCAGCACTCCACCGATGCTCGCAGGAGCAGATTCCTATAACTGTTGTCGGTGCCGGGCTTCAGCAATTGCGTGGACGCATGGGAGATGCAAAATCGTATGCCGAACGGCTGTTTGATTTTCCCGAGATTGGTCCCCTCGCTCGACCGGACGCTAAGGCCGCCATCGTGGTTCCGGCCAGGAAGGAAGACTGCGCTATAGAGGACAACGCTGTTGATCTTATCGTGGAAAAGACTCAAGGCTATCCATATTTCCTGCAGGAATGGGGCAAGCATGCGTGGGATAGCGCTCCAGTAAGCCCCATTCTTCGGCAGGATGTGGAGAGCGCATCGGAAGAGGCAGTAGCAGCGCTGGATGAGAGCTTTTTCCGGGTCCGGTTTGATCGCCTGACTCCCACGGAAAAGAGATACCTCCGCACGATGGCGGAGCTTGGCCCCGGTCCGCACCGGTCAGGAGACATCGCCGAAACGATGGAGCGCAAATCGTCCTCTCTAGGTCCGACACGTGCAAGTCTCATCGAGAAAGGAATGATCTGGAGTCCTACTCACGGTGATACTGCATTCACGGTTCCATTATTTGACGAGTTCATGAAGCGGACCATGCCAGGGGAGGGATGGAAGGAGTTAGGATGACGCCGAGGCTGTCGACCCGGAGGCTGGAAGTGGAGGCCAGCTGAGACCCCAAAACGAATAAAGACGTGACTCAGAGGGATGAAGGCGCTGCTGTGACGCTTTGTGGGACGGGTCTAAGAGATTGGTGCCGAAGAAGGGACTCGAACCCCCACACCCTTGCGAGTACATGGACCTGAACCATGCGCGTCTGCCAATTCCGCCACTTCGGCACGCTTGAGGCTTGTCCAGCGCGTAGGGCTGGACGGGCAGCAGTTCCTAGTATTGCGAAGGCTGCGGATTGTGTCAAACATGCACCGCGAGTGTGGCGTTGTGGCCGCTGGACGCATCTGAAATGAGTGCATGAAGGAGGTGCGTCCCAGAAGGGTGGGTGAGGACGACGCGGCCTCTCGAAGCGCGACCGACGGATCAGTGCCCCCAGGCACGAGAAAGCGAAGCCTGTTTACACCATGAGCGATTCTGAACCGGTTCATCCTCCGATTGCCGAAGAGCAGGGCAAGGAGATTCGACGCCTTGCGCACGACCTGGCGAATGCGCTGGAGGTCATCGTCCAGACAAACTACCTGCTGGGCATGGCGGAGCTGGAGCCGAGCCTGCGGCAGTGGCAGCAGATGCTGGACAAGGGTGTGCAGCAGGCGACGGCCATCAACCGCGAGCTGCGTGACTACGTGCGGGCCAACAGCTAAAGCGGCGTGTAGTAGCGGGCCCGCGGGTCTGCGCAGGAGAGGCAGAGGACCTCGGCGGCGGTGGTGCTGGGGTCCGATCCGGTGACGCTGCTGACGGGTTCGGCCCCGGCGCTGTCGCGGGGAACAAAGCGGTTGTAATTGATGCCCTCGCCACACCGGGCGCAGGTGACGCGCTCCCCCTTAAAACCGGGCATCTCGTTGGCGGCGACCTCTACCCGGACCCACTGCTGGTCGAAGAGGTCCTTATCACGCATCTCGCGATAGGCGCGCATCTGCTGCTGGTTTTTGCTTTCCATGCCGGGATACATCTGCCGCGCGAGCGCCTTGGAGGACTCGCGGGCGATGATGCGCACAGCGCGGCCGCTGGGCAGGTCGACAAAGGTGGCGGCCATCTTGCCCCAGTCACGAAACTTGAGAGCACGCTTACCAAGCCGGCAGCCGGTGACGACGCCAATGGCGTCAGTGGCGCAGCGGTCGATTTCGACGTAGGTGACCAGCCGCTTGCGGTCCCGGCCGCGGGGATCGTCGATCTGGAGCAGGCAGCAGCCGAGCATGGCCATGCGCACGCCGAGAATCTGGCCGGCGCAGAGGTGGCCGTGGGCGGCCTCGGCCTGGGAGAGCAGCGATTCGAAGGACTCCATAGCGGGCACTCCATGATAAGCGGGCGTTGATTAGACGGGCGTTGTTGGAATGGCGTTCGTAGACAGGCGCTGCTCAGCCGAGACGGGCCTTGTAGGCACCCTGGCGGCGGTCGGCGCCAAGCATCTCGACGCGCACGCACATCTCGGCCAGGCGCGAGCGCATGCGCTCCCCGATGCGGTCGGCGAGGGTCTGCTCGCGCATGGCGCGTTCGGCCTGGTTGCGCGCGGCGCGTGCGTCGCCGAGGGCGTCGCCGTAATTGGTAGTGATGAGGGTGGTCTTCTTGTCGTTGTAGCGGGTGTTGAGGATAAGGGCGACAGTGTCCCAGATCCAGTCGGTGGGGCGGGTGGAGCCGAGGTCGTCGAGGACGAGAACCTCGGCATTGAACACGGGCGCGAGAAGCTGCAGCTCGGTAGTGGCGGCCTGCGCGCTGTAGGAGTTCTGTATCTGCTTGAGCAGCTCAGAGTAGCCACAGAAGAGACCGGGCACGCCTTTTTCAAGGATAAGCGAGCGGAGAATGCCAACGGCGAGGTAGGTCTTGCCAACGCCGATGCTGCCGGTGAGCAGCAGGCCCTTGCCCTGGCTTGCGTGCGGATAAAAGTCGACAAAGCGCGTAGCGATGAGCCTGGCCTGCTGCAGCGAGAGCTCGCTCCCAGGGTCGTAGCTTTCAAGGGTGCAGTGCGCGTAGTTCTCAGGGATTTGCGCGCGGCGAAGCAGCGAGTTCACCTTGAGTTGCTGGCGGCAGTCGCAGGGTTCGGCCATGCTGCGGCCGTTCTTTTCGACGACGAGCATGCCGTCTCCCTGGCACCTGGGACAGACTTCCGGATTATCCACCATGATGCTGGCTCCCGCGCGGACGGCGGCTAGTTCCCTTTCGGCGCAGCGCTCTTGCCCGGCGCGGCGCCTTTGGATTCAGCCAGTG
>CAYQYM010000183.1:0-5248 GCA_964421715.1 uncultured Acidipila sp. | reverse complement strand
GTATACAGGTCTGAGTCGTTTCGGGAACAAGGCCGCGGCTCTCCGGGAAAGATTTCCTCTCCTCTCATTTCGGCACACAAACCCCTTGTTCTAAGCGGAAGTTAAGTTTTGCAGAAACGACTGTTTCAGAACGGGACCAGCTCCTTCCAGAACGGGACGGAGCATGGTGGCCAGGCTACATCAAGTGCGCGCGCTGGGGGGGGAGGCCGCGACGGCCGATGCGCTGGCAGCCGTGGTGGAGAGCCGCAAGGTGGCCTGAAGTCACCGGCGGCTCGTGCTTCATGCGTGGGCGTGGGTTATACGTGCGTGGGGGAGCCCTCAAAATCGCCGGAGACTTCAGATCTCCGGAAAGAAGTCAAAGAACGCGTCGATACTCTGCCGCAGTTGCGCCTCGATCTGCTCTCGCGATCCCTCGAGCAGATGCATGGTCACATGCGCCGTGTTGCCGTTCTTCAGAGCCACCGTGCCCTCGCCCGCGCCCGCTATCTCATCGGCGGGCAGCAGCCGCATGCCGTATACCAGTGCCAGGTTTGCCATATCTCCATGTTAGTCCCCTGGCAGACGCGCAGGGCGGCTGCGCCCGGGGCCCCTCCGCTACAATCAAACGGAACGCATTATGCCTGACAATATCCGCGATACAGTCATCCTCGGCTCCGGCTGTGCCGGGCTCACCGCCGCAATCTACACGGGACGCGCCAACCTCAGGCCGCTGGTGCTGGAGGGTCATGAGCCGGGCGGCCAGCTCTCGATCACCACGCTGGTGGAGAACTTCCCCGGCTGGCCCGAGGGCATCCAGGGCCCGCAGCTCATCGAGAATATGAAGCTGCAGGCGGGCCGCTTTGGCGCGGAGTTCCGCATGGGCCACCTCATTTCGGTAGACCTGGGCCGGCGTCCCTTCGCGCTCAACCTGGGCAGCGAGACGGTACACACCCGCACGTTGATCATTGCCAGCGGAGCCTCTGCACGCTGGCTCGGGCTACCCTCCGAGCAGGCGCTGATCGGCTACGGCGTGAGCTCGTGCGCAACCTGCGACGGCTTTTTCTTCGGCGGCAAGGAGATTGCGGTGGTCGGCGGCGGAGACTCCGCCATGGAAGAGGCACTCTTCCTCACGCGCTTTGCCACCAGAGTCACCATCCTGCACCGCAGCGCCACGTTCCGCGCCTCGAAGATCATGCTCGATCGCGCGATGGCGCACGAGAAGATCCGCTTCATGACCAACGTCAAGGTGGAAGAGGTGCTGGGCGTGGAGCAGAAGGAGGTCACCGGTGTGCGGCTGCGCGATCTGGTGACGGGCGAAGAGTCCGTTCTCCACATCAGCGGCCTGTTTCTCGGCATTGGTCACGAGCCGAACGCAAAGATGTTTGCCGGGCAGATCGACCTGGACGAGGACGGCTACGTCAAGACGCACGACCAGGTCTTCACCCGCGTGCCCGGCGTGTTTGCCTGCGGCGATGTGCAGGACCGCCGCTACCGCCAGGCGATTACGGCTGCGGGCTCCGGCTGCGCCGCGGCGCTCGAGGTGGAGCGGTATCTCGAAGAGCACGGGCGGTGAACTGAGAAGGCGCAGGGCGGAAGCCCTATCTTTCGGCCCGTGTGCGGAAGCCTCAATGGTTTGGGCAGCTTAGAAACCTGTTGCGCAGCGTGGCCGCCTGCAGTGAGAATTGCAGCAACGATGCCCCTTACTTCACTATGGCTCAGCACGCTCGAGTCTGCGCTGGACCGCGTAGCCGGACTCGGCGAGCTTCGCGCGGAACGGCGCGGCACCGGGCTGCCGCCTCACCTGCGCACCGGGCAACGGGGTGAGCGAGCGGCATTTTTCTACCTGCGACGGAGGGGCTGGGCGGTCGTGGCGCGGAACTGGCGCACGGGGCTGGCGCCAGGCGACCTCGACCTGGTCGCATGGGATGGACCGGTGCTCTGCTTCGTCGAGGTGAAGACCAGGACCGCAACCGAGCCGGGAGCCGAAGTGGCAACGGCTGAGGCCTCCGTGGACAGAGACAAGCGACGGAGTCTGCGGCGGCTGGCGCGCATCTACCTGCGCCGCGTGCCGCCGCCCGAGCCGCCACTCGCCGAACACGAGGTCCGCTTCGACATCGTCACCGTACACCTGAAAGGCGCAGCCCGGTCCGAGTTTGAGCACTTCCGCGGAGCGTTTGATTGGTCGGAGCCCCACCGCGCATGGCGCACCTACTGAGGGCGCGGCTGCCTCTCAAGACATCCAGACCCCGCGCCGGCGCAGGGTCTGAATGCCATGCCAGTGTTACTGTGGCCGCTGCTGGAGCTCCGGGCTGTTGTCGTCGTAGACGCGTGGGCCAGCGGCCTTCGTTTTGGTGGTGACGCTGATGGGGGACTGGAGCTTGAAGTTGACCAGCGTCTCGGGCTGAATCTGCACCTGCTGGCCGCGGGTCACGCCGTTGACGCCGGCTCCAATGCCGCCACCCGTCACGGCCCCGATGGCTGCCCCCTTGCCGCCGCCGGCCAGTGCCCCGATAATGGCGCCCAGCGCGGCACCGCCGCCAGCCTTCTCCGCCGTGTTCTTGCCGCGGCCGGAGCCCTGCTTGACGAAGGCATTCGTGACCACTGGCACCTGCTGGCCGCGCGTGTTGATCTGCGTGAGCTCGATTGAAAGCAGCGCACTGCCCTTGAAGCGCCCCGCGTCCTTCGCGTCTACAACCCGGCCTACCACGCTCGTGCCCTGGGGCACGGCCACCATGCCGTCGGCAATCAGGTCTCCGGCGAGTGAACCGCGGAACGTCTGATTGGGCTGGGCCGTGGCGCTGTCCAGCAACTCATTGATACGTACCGGCACCACTGTGCCCTCGGGGATGGTCACCGTCCGTGAGACGGGCTCCGGTGGAGCAGCCGGAGGCGGCGGCGGAACCGTCCTTACCTGGTCCGGCATGGGAGCCGGGGCCGGGGCCGGAGCCGGCGCTGGAATGGACGCGGCAGCAGAGTGTACGTGGCCTTCCCTGCGCCGGGATTCCGGCCGCTCGCGTGAGCGGACCGGAGCCGCAGCGGGAGCCGGCTGAGCATCGGCGGGAGGCCCCGCTGCCGCAGCCTGCCGGGGCGGCTGCACGGCCAGGTTGTTCACCACCGTTTTTACGCCGTCCACTGCACCGGCCTCGTTCCCGGCCAGCGCGCGGCTAGCATCGTCGTTTGCCGTGCCGGAGAGTGTAACGGTGCCATTCTGCACGGCCACCCGGATGTTTTGCCCGCTCAGCGCGCTCTCGCCGGCAATCTTCGCCTGGATATCATTCGCGACCTGCTGGTCGGTGCGCGGCACAGCGGCTTGCTGCTTGTTGCAGCCAAAGCCGAAGGCCAGCACGACGGCCAGCGCCGCTGCCTGCATGACTCTTGTAGCCTGTTGCATCGTATTTGCTCTCATAATGTGTCCGCCGGCTCGCTCTCGGTCCGGCCTCACCATCCTACCCCTTGCTCACCGCGATGGCACGGGGGAGTGTACAGGGCTATAGACGCGGCCGCCGGGCATTAGTTGCGGCAGCATGGCAGCATGCATCCTCGCGGCGGCATCTACAAGTAGACAGTACGATTTGCCCGGCGGCCTTGACAGTTGTTACCATCCGGGTTTCGGACGCCAAGCAGTATAAGATTACAGAAACAAAGGAGATGGCCTATGTCAGACGAGAAGCAGGGTGGTGGATTTGGCTGGTTCGTGGCTGGACTCGGGATCGGCGCGCTTCTTGGTGTGCTCTATGCCCCCAAGGCCGGCCGGGAGACGCGCGACGACCTCGTCTCGAGCGCGCGCGAAGGCAGCGAATACCTCAAGCAGCGCTCCCGCGAAACCGCAGACCAGGTGAACAGCTACGTGGACCGCGGCCGCGAACAGGTGAGCCAGTACGTCGAGCGGGGTAAGGATTACGTGGACCGCGGGCGCTCGCAGTGGGAGGAGTACGTGAACCAGGGCCGGCGCTTTGTAAACGAGCAGACGGACAAGGTCACCGCAGCCATCGATGCCGGTAAGCAGGCATTCCAGTCGAACACAGGCGCGGCGACCGGGACGGAAGGCCGCAGCGAAAGCCGGACCGATGCCCCAACGGGCACCGAGCCGAACCGCTACTAACCCAACCACCCAACCTCAAGCTAAATAGCCGAGAGCAAGACGCCGGCTGGAGAGACCAGCGATGCAGCCGTTCCAGATCATCTTCATCATCTTCACTGCGGTGACCTCGATCGGAGTGCTGATCCAGGCCGGCGTTCTGCTCGGGGGATTTCTGGCCGCGCGCAAGACCCTCAAAAAGGCAGAGGCGCTTGCCGACCAGGCAAGCACGCACCTGATTCCGGCGCTCGTATCGACACGCCATGCCCTCGAGGACCTGGCGCCGAAGCTCAAGGTCATCTCCGCTAACCTGGTCGAGGTAAGCACCACGCTCAAGAATGAAACCTCGCACGTGAGCACCACCTTCGACGAGATGGTGGACAAGACGCGCCATCAGGCAGAGCGCGTGGACGAGATGGTGACGGCGGTGCTCAACAGCATTGCGCATGCCACGTCGACCATTCAGCACGGAGTGGCAGCACCCTTTCGCCAGCTCTCGGGGGTCTTCAGCGGTCTGCGCGCCGGCATGGATGTGCTGCGCAGCAAGCCGCGCCATAACCACCATGCCGACGAAGACCGCTTCGCCTAGGGTGTGCGGTCGGAAACCCTGCCAAATTCCGCCTCCAACCCGGCACTCGGTTCGAACCTCTCACCGCGTGCCGTTCTTCTTGAGCGCTAGCGGCAGCTTCTCGTAAATTCCTCCAAAACCCCCATTTGAAAGCACCGCGACAACGTCGCCTTCGCGGGCGTGCCGGGCGACGTAGTCGGCAATTGTGTCGGCATCAGCGAGCAGGGCGGCGGGCGTGCCCGCGGCAGAGAGCCTCGCCGCCACTGCCTCGGGGTGCAGGCGCTCCGCGGGCGGAATGCTCTCGGACTTGAAAACCTCGGCGAGGACGACGCGATCGGCCAGCTTGAGACTCTCGACCAGCTCGGCCTCGAATACATTTCGCCGAAGCGTGTTCGAGCGTGGCTCAAGCACCGCCCACAGGCGTCCGCCGTAGGCCGAGCGCAGCGCGCGCAGCGATTCGCGAATGGCCGTGGGATGATGCGCGAAGTCGTCGATGATGGTCACGCCGCCTACCACGGCGCGCACCTCGAGCCGCCGCTTTACGCTGCGGAAGCTGCCCAGGGCCTCGACGATCGCCTGGGCGGGAACGCCCTGCCCTGCGGCCAGCGCCGCCGCTGCCGTGG
>CAYQYM010000182.1:0-5255 GCA_964421715.1 uncultured Acidipila sp. | reverse complement strand
TTCCTCAAGGGCGGCGGCCTGGGCGTCCACCTGGGTGCCAAGGGCGGCGATCTCTGCTTCGAGGGCGGCCTGGGCGGCGTCCATCTGGGCCAGCCGGCTGGCGAGCACGATGCGGAGGCGGGCGCGGAGCTCGTCACGCAGGGCACCGTAGCGCTCGGCCTTCGCGGCCTGGCGCTTGAGGGAGGCCATCTGGCGGGTAACCTCCTCGAAGATGTCGTCAACGCGGGCGAGGTTCTGTCGAGCCTGTTCGAGGCGAAGCTCAGCCAGGCGCTTCTTGGTCTTGAAGCGTGTGATGCCGGCGGCCTCTTCAATAATGGCGCGGCGGTCGTGGGGCTTAGAGCTGAGAAGCTGGCCGATGCGCTCCTGGCCGATGATGGCGTAGGACTCCGGACCGAGGCCGGTGCCCATGAAGATGTCCTGGATGTCGCGCAGGCGGCAGAGCTTGCCGTTGAGCAGGTACTCGCTGTCGCCGGTGCGGAAGAGGCGGCGGGTGACGACGACTTCGCCGTGGCGGGGCGTGCGCTGGAATTTGCGGCGGCGGATTTTGAGCACGACGGCAGGAACTTCGCTGCCGGATTCGGCTTCGGATCTGGCTTCAAATTTGGGGGCGGGCTCCCCCTCGAGGACCTGACCAGGCTGCGACTCGGCGATGATCTCCTCCGCCTCGGCGGCGCGCTCTGCGCGGAGTTTTTCTTCGTCCCAGTCCGGGTTGAGCTCGTTTTCGACGACAATCTCGGGCTCGATGTCATCGAGCAGCGGGCCGCCGGTGTAGGCCTCGGGGTCAATGAGAGTGATGGAGACCTCGGCCATGCCGAGTGCCTTGCGGGCCGGCGTACCGGCGAAGATGACGTCCTCCATCTTGCCGCCGCGCAGGGACTTGGCGCTCTGTTCGCCGAGGACCCAGCTTACGCCGTCGAGGATGTTGGATTTGCCGCAGCCGTTCGGTCCCACCACAACGGCGATGCCTTCCCCGGGCAGGGCGACTTCTGTGCGGTCACAGAACGATTTGAAGCCCAGGATCTGGATTTTCTTCAGTTTCAGCATGGCTCACCTGTTCGGGGGCTACTGCGGAGATGCTAGCGAGCACTCACGGCAGGGTCAACACCAAGGCCACAACATCTTGTGGATAAGAGGGACGTAACTCCACATTCAGGCCATTGGATGCCGTTTTTACCTACGGATTGGTGCCGCGTAGCGGGTTGTAAGCCCAATGCCAGAGGGTTTGCGGAAACCGGGCTTCGCCTAACTGCTGCGTTTCGAGCAGATGACGGAAGCTGAAGAGGGTGGTCCCGTCCGGCGCCGGCACCCGGCCCAGCTCCACGCCCGCGAACCGCCGCAGCACGACAGACTCATACAGCGCGTATTCCGCGCCCGGATCGCTCAGGTTGAAAAACTGCTGAAGAAATTAAACCCGCAGCATGGTGCCGAAGCCAAGCGGCGGACGGCCGTTCTCACCCTTTGCATACTGCGCCCACACGCACTTCCAACTCGCTCCAAGGCACCACTTGCTCCAAGTCGGCGAGAAACAACTCCCGCCGCGTCTTCCGGCCATACTTCTCAAAGCCTGTCTGGGATGCCGCACGCGCTCTCCGCCTCCAGCTACAAACTTGCTTAGTGGACCGCGATCTCGCCCGTGCCGCCCGACCTGGGGTCGTTCTTGCGCAGCAGGAAAGCTGCTGGAACCATCAGCATGGAGGCCACGGTAAGGATCCAGAAGACGTCCACATAGCCCAGGGTTGAGGTCTGCCCCAGCATCCGCCGGTAGATCTGGGCCTGGGCCAGGTAGCCCGCATTCGCGGCGCCTGCGCTGTTTGCCAGCGCGGACTGCGCTGCACCGACCTGCTGCTGAAAGGGGACGCTGGAAGGCGTGAGGTGCTTGAGCATCTGGTCGTGATGGAACTGGCTGCGCTCAATCAACTCGGCATTGGTGAGCGAGATGAGAATGCTGCCGCCGATGTTACGGACGAAGTTGATGAGCCCGGAGATCTGGTTGCTCTTGTTACGCGGCAGACCGAAGTAGGCCGCCGTCGTTACCGAGATGAAGATAAACGGTATCGCCGAGATCTGCACGATGCGCATCCACGACGTTGTGCCGAAGCTTAGGCCCAGGTTGAGACGCGTCGCCGTGTAGTAGTAAGCGCCGGCAAAGCAGACGAAGCCCAACGCGATGAGATTGCGCGCCGGAAACCGGCTGACGGCCTGCCCGGCCAGGGGCATCATGACCAGCAGCGCCAGGCCGCCACCTGAGAGCGAGAGCCCTGCGATCGTGGCTGTGTACCCCAGGTTGGCCTGCAGGAACTGCGGCTGCAGCACCGTGGTCGCATTCAGCAGGCCGCCCGTCAGCAGCATGAGAAAGCAGCAGGTCGCGAAATTGCGGTTCTTGAACAGCTTCAAATCCATGAGCGGCGTCTCGGCGAAGAACCACTCGAACACGATGAGCGCAACGAAAGAAGCGAGGAAAGCGATACCGAAGATGCGGATGAATTCCGAGCCGAACCAGTCCTTCTCCTCGCCCTTGTCGAGCATTACCTGCAGGGTGCTCATCGAGATGACGAGCAGGCTGAGGCCGATGTAGTCGATCTTCGACAGATTCCTGCGGTCGGCCTTGTTCCAGGGCGGGTCCTCGACAAGGCGCGCGGTAAGAAAAAGCGCGAGAATGCCAACCGGCACGTTGATGTAGAAGATCCAGTTCCAGCTGTAGTTGTCGGTGATCCAGCCGCCGAGGGTGGGACCGATGGAGGGGGCGAGCACCGCCACGAGCCCGTAAAGCGAAAAGGCCAGGCCGCGTTTTGAAGGCTCGAACGAGTCCGCCATGATGGCCTGCGCCATGGGCTGCAGTCCGCCGCCGCCGGCCCCTTGCAGTACGCGAAAGAGCAGAAGCAGCGGCAACGTGGGCGCGATGCCGCAGAGAAAAGAGCTGGCCGTGAAAATCACGATGCAAAGCATGAAGAACTGCTTGCGGCCGATGACGCTGGCCGCCCAGCCGCCCATGGGCAGCACAACGGCGTTGGCCACGAGATAGGCCGTGAGCACCCAGGTGCTCTGGTCAGAGCTTGCGCCCAGCGAACCGGCGATGTGCGGCAAGGCCACGTTTGCAATCGAGGTGTCAAGCACCTCCATGAAGGCCGCCAGGGCCACAGTGGCAGCAATCACCCACGGATTCGCCCTTGGCTTCCAGTCCTCGTGTGCGGCCAAACCTGCGAGCTCCTTCCGGCTTGCGACTAGGTTAGAGATGCCGCTCAGGCCGCTGAGGACGCGGAAAGCTGGCCGCGTTTTCTCCCGGCCTGCAGACCTGTTCGATTGCCGCTGCCGTGTTCGTCAGAGCGACCTGCTTTACCCGGGCCGCGCAGCTTAGCGCAGGAAGTTCGGCTGTCTATCATTTCCCTGTCGCCGTGCTTGAAAGGGGGCCCGCCCAGTAGTTCGTGCGCGCCACCACCTGCGCGCTGTAGTCGGCAGTCAGCCCCACGGAAAGCCTGTGCAGCCCGGGCGTGAGGTCCGTGGGCCGGAAACTTAGGATGTAGCGATTGCGTGCATGGCTGGCCACCTCGCTTACCCGTTCTTCAAGTCCCTTCTCGCGCGTGAAGGTTGTGTACTCCCCGCCGCTCATGGTTGCTAGCTCCCTGGCCACGTTCTTATGCACCGCGGCTACGGCCATCATGAGCGGCGCCAGCAGATCGGCCGTGTTTCCGGAGGGCTCGCCGCGCGCGCTGCCGCGGAGGTCCGCGAGCAGTTGCGCCTTGGAAGGAGAGTAGGTAAGGCTGATGACAAGGGTGTTGCTGCTGCCGATTCGGGCGACGACCTCTTTTGCGGACACCATGCGGCTGCCGTGATCGCGCGACTCCCCGATGAGCAGCAGGATGCGGCGGTGGTCTGAGGGGCGCGTGGCGAGCAGGTCTACGGCGTACCCCACCGTGTCGAGGATGGCTGCCCCGCCGTCGCCGGGCTCAAGGTTGCGCAGGTGGCGGGTGATCCTGTCCGTGTTCGTGGTGAAACCCTCAAGGTAGACGGGCTTCGAATCAAAGACCACCAGCGCGGCCTCGCCATGGCCCTGCCCTAAAAACAGCTCAAGCAGCGAGCCAAGTCGCGCGAACTTGTCGAATTCCAGCGCAGCGGCGCGGCCGCGCTCCACGGCGACCACCAGCGAAACCGGTTGTGCGTCGAGATCATCGTCTACCTGCACCTTCTGCGGTATGCCGTTGTCCTCCACGATAAAGTCCTTCGGCCCAAGGCCGTAGACGACCTCACCGGAGCGCTTCTCCACCAGCGTGGGCACAAGAACGATGTTGGTGTTTACGCGAATGGTTGCGTCGGCAGGGCTCTGCGGGTTCTGCCCGGCGCCTGCGCTTGCGGGCATAGGTGCGGAGGGTTCCTGCGCCTGCAGCGCGCCCGCAAGGGCAGCGGCCGCGAGCAGCAAGACGGCCGGAGGCAGAATGGCATGCCACGGGCGCTTCATCCTATTGCGAAACGCCTTCGAGCGGTGAGCTGGCCGTGGCATAGAGCTTCTGCGGCATCCGGCCCGCCAGGCAGGCCTGGCGCCCTGCAAGCACTGCGTGCTGCATGGCCTCTGCCATCAGCACCGGGTTTAAAGCAGCAGCGATGGCCGTGTTCATAAGCACGCCATCCGCACCCATCTCCATTGCCAGGGCTGCATCGGAGGCAGTGCCCACGCCGGCGTCCACGATGAGCGGAACAGCCGTGATCTTCTCGCGCAGGATGCGGAGGGTTGCGCGATTCTGTATGCCGAGGCCGCTGCCGATAGGGGCGGCGAGCGGCATCACGGCAGCGGCTCCGGCATCGATGAGCCGCTGTGCAAACACGACGTCATCCGACGTGTAAGGCAGAACGGTGAAACCCTCTTTCACCAGCGTGCGCGTAGCCTCGAGGGTGGCCTGCACATCAGGATAAAGCGTCGCCTGGTCGCCGATGACCTCGATCTTGACCCAGTCGGAGATACCTACCTCCCGACCCAACCTTGCGGCGCGGACCGCCTCTTCCGCCGTGTAGCAGCCCGCTGTGTTCGGAAGCAGGAAATAGCGCCGCGGGTCGATAAAGTCGAGTAGCGACTCCCTGGAGCGGTCCAGGTTGACGCGGCGCACGGCGACCGTCACCATCTCTGCGCCCGAGGCCTCGATGGCCGCCTGCGTCTCCGGTCCGTCCTTGTACTTCCCCGTGCCCACAATCAGACGCGACTGAAAGGCGCGCCCGGCAATCACCAGTGGTTCCATAAGCCCCATTCTAGCCACAAAGAGCAAGGC
>CAYQYM010000181.1:0-5355 GCA_964421715.1 uncultured Acidipila sp. | reverse complement strand
GTATGGAGAGAACCGGGGCAAACAGGTCCGTCCGCGCAATGCGCATGTCCGGAGTGACGTGATCCAGCAGCGCCGGACCGCCGTCCGCACCATCCAGCAGCAGCTTTGCGCCGTAGAGCACGGCCTCTTCCACGCAGTCATTGCGCAGTGCGCTCAGCCGCTCCGTCAGCCTCACCGGCGGAATGCGCAGGAACCGCTCGCGCAGCAGGGGCAGCAGACGCTCGGCGTCGGCTGGCGTAACCAGCAGGCGGCGCGGCGCCATGCAGGTGGCCGAACCGTTCAGGCGCATGCCGAAGGCCAGGGCGTCGGCAAGCCGATTCAGGTCCGCGCCCTCGAGCGCGAAGACGGCGTCGCAGCCGGAGAGCTCCATCACCGAGGGCGTGAGGGAGCCGGCGAGCTGCTGCATCACGCGCATGCCCGTACTCGCCGAGCCGGTGAGAAAGACCTTGTTCACACCGAGAGTGATGGCGTCGATAGCAGCCTGCGGGGACTCATCGAGCACCGTAAGCAGACGCTCGTCGAGCCCGCAGCCAGCCAGCATGAGCCGTAGCGCCTCCATCACGGCTCGGCCTCCGGGCGCGGGCTTCACCAGCACCGCGTTGCCGGCCGCGAGCGCCTGCAGGACCTGCACGCCGGGTAGAAACAGCGGATAGTTTCCGGGGCCGATAATCAGAACCGTGCCAAGCGGGTCGCGGCGCGTCTCCACGGAGACGCCAGTGAGCCAGAGCGGACGCGCATGCGTGCTTTGGCGATGCGGTGCGAGCAGGAACTCCGCCTCGCGTTCCAGCCAGCGGCAGGCCTCGGCCAGCGGCAGCACCTCAGCCACCAGCGTGTCTGCGAGGTTGCGGCGCAGACTGCCCGGCAGCTCCTCCGGAACGAGGGCCGCCAGTTGCGCACCGGAGGCGGCCAGCTCATGCCGCAGGCGCCGGACAATGCGCAGACGCCCGCGCAGCGGGGTCGCCGCCCAGGCCTGCTGCGCAGCGCGCAGCTCCGCGTTCCCGGTCAGGTTCACCACCAACATTCTAAGCGGCTCAGCAGGCGGCATCCAGTCAAACAGCCTCGTAGAGCGCGTCGCCAGGCAGTTCCGTGCTCATCTTCCACTGCGGGTCTACGCGCAGGTCCTCCAGCAGCAGCCGCGACGTGATGCGTGCCGACTCGAAGATCACCGGCAGCCCGCTGCCGGGATGCGTGCCGCCGCCCACCAGGTAGACGCTGTCCAGGTCCTCAAACCTGTTGTGCGGACGCAGGTGCAGCATCTGGCGCAGGTTGTGGGCCATGCTGAAGGTGGCACCCTTGTGCAATGCAAACTCCTCGCCCCAGCTCTGCGGCGTGAGCCGCTTTTCAAAGCGGATGCGCCTCTCGAGGCCGCCGATGCCAATCTTCTCCAACTGGGCCATCGCGAGCTGGCGGAAGCGCGGCTCATGCTGCTTCCAGTCCACATTAGGGTGCTGGTGAGTAACGGGCAGTAGCACGTAGAGCGTGCTCGTGCCTTCGGGCGCCAGCGTGCTGTCTGTGACGCTGGCGTTCTGCACGTAGAACGAGGGGTCTTCTGAAAGCTGGTGCGCCTCTTCGATATCCCTGAGGTTCTGGCGATAGTCCTTCGCGAGATAGATCGTGTGATGCGCCACCTCGTCATAGCGGCCCTCGATGCCGAGATAAAGCATGAAGGTGGAACAGGAATAGCGCTTGCTCTCGATGCGCACGTCGGTCCACCTGCGCCGCAGGTGATTGGGCACCATGCGCTTCATGGCTTGGGCAAAGTCGGCGTTGATGACGACTGCGTCCCCATAGAGCGTGCGCGACCGCGTGCGGAGCCCCACTGCCCTGCGCCCCTCGAAGAGCATCTCCTCGACCGGCTCATCCAGCAGAACCTTTGCGCCAAGCTCTTCGGCGATCCGCGCCATGGCCTTGGTGACCGCGCCGCAGCCGCCCACCGGGTGAAAGACGCCGTGCTCATACTCGAGGAAGGAGAGGATGCTGAACAGGCTAGGGCATGAGAACGGAGACATGCCGAGGTACTTAGACTGGAAGCTGAAGCCGAGCCGGATGCGCTCGTCGGAAAAGTGGGTGCGCAGGTCTGAATCGAGACAGCGCCAGGGCCGCAGCAGCGGCAACAGCTTGAGCATGTTGATCTGGGCCAGATCGCGCCAGCTCTCAAACGGCGTCTCGAGGAAAGGGATAAACCGCTCCAGCTTGGAACGATTTTCGGCCAGGAAGCTGTCAAAGCGCGCAGCATCCGCTGGGCAGAGCTGTGCGATGGCCAGCCGCATCTTCTCGACGTCCGGGGTGGCCAGCAGCTCGCCGCCCGAGCCGAAGACAAGTCGGTACTGCGGGTCCAGCCGCACCATGGGAACTTCAGCATCGAGGTCCCGGCCCGCAGCGGCAAAGATCTCGCGCAGCACGCGCGGGTAGAGAAAGAACGTGGGACCGGTATCGAACCGGAAGCCCTGCTCCTCGATGGTGGAGGTGCGCCCACCCACCACGCCGCGGCGCTCCACCACGGTTACGTCTATGCCCGACTTGGCCAGCAGCATGGCTGCGGCTAACCCACCCGGCCCGGCCCCGACAATCAACACCTTCCTTGCACGCTTCATCTATGCGTAGTCCCTTTTGCGGTCTTGGCAGTGTTGGACTCACCCCGCGTACTCATTTCACTCTTTCATAGTCAGACGGAGAAGTGCTGCGCCGAGACCTCATGGGTTCAAGCAGATTCGCTCTGCGTAAACCCTTTTTTCATTCCCACGAAAGTAAACCTACCGTTGGCCACCTGCCGGCTGCACAAGCCGGCGGGCTGCGGCTCGCCCCTGGCGCACCAGGTCCGGCAGGCCAACACCACGATACGCGTTCCCGGTCAGGTGAAGTCCGGGGTGATGGGCGACACGCGCCGCAAGCTCCTCCATGCGGTCCACATGGCCCACGGTATACTGCGGCAGCGACCGCGGCCAGCGGCGCACGACGGTGACATCCGGCTGAGGCAGCGGGCCGAGCAGACGCGAGAGCTGGCGATGGGCCAGCGCCGCGATCTGCTGGTCCGGCTCCTGCAGCAGCGCCGGGGCGTGCCGGCCGCCGAAGAACCCGCGCAGCAGCACGGCGCCCGCAGGTGCGCGTTGCGAGAACTTCTGGTCGACGAAGGTTGCCGCCAGCAGGGGCGGCTCACCACCTGCCGCCTCCGCAGTGGGCGGCTCAAGAAAGCCGAATCCGCGCGGGATGCGGAGCCTGGCTGCGGACGCCGGCAGAAAGCCAAGCGCGACCACGATGGCAGAGGTGGCTTCCAGGTTCAGCAGGCCGGCGATCTCCGGGTCGACGGGTTCCATCAGCCTGCGGGTGACGTGCGCGGGCGTGGCGAGGATGAGTTGATCGAAGCGGTCTTCCCGGCTGGCGCCATCCTGGGCAAAGCGCACCGTCCATTTGCCCTCGTGCGGTGCCACGGCTGTAACCTCGCAGTGCAGCCGGATCGCAGAGGCGGGCAGGGTGGCAGCGGCGCGGTCGATCAGGGTGCCGAGGCCCCGCGCCAGCGTGGAGAAGACTGGCTGTTCAGGCTGCTGCTTCCCTTGCACCGCGCGAATCAGGCTGCCGTGCTCGCGCTCCATCTTGAGAAAGTTGTGCATCACTGCGCGGGCGCTGAGCTGCTCCACGTCGCCGCCGAAGACGCCCGCCAGCAGCGGGCCCGCTACGGTGCGCGTCACCTCTTCGCCGAAGTGCCGCCGCACGAAGCTGGCGACCGATTCATCCTCGCCCTCGGGCAGCGCTTCAGCGCGCAGCTCGTCCGCGCGGTGGAACTCGCGCAGGTAGGCCAGCCTCGCCTGCCAGCTAAAGAGGGGCGATGCGAACAGCGGAGCCCATTGCGACGGGACCATCATCCGCATGCCATCCGGCATGGGCACCAGCGCGCGCCCGCGCACAATGTAGGTGCGCCGCCAGCAATCGTTGGAGGAGAGGATCTGCTCCGCAAGCCCGAGCTCAACGGCAAGCTCATGCGCCCAGGGCTTCTCTGTGACCCAGGCATCGGGGCCGCACTCGATGACGAAGCCCTGCTCGCGCACGGTTTCGACGATGCCGCCCAGCCGGCTCGAGGCCTCGAAGAGTACCGGCTCCGCACCCAGCCGCGCGAGATCATAGGCGGCGGCCAGCCCCGCGATGCCGCCCCCCGCGACGGCGACGCGGCTCATGCGTGCAGCCGGGCCAGGGCGGACGCGGCGAGGTCGCGGAGCGCGGCGGTCAGCAGGGGCGAGGCGTTCAGCGACTCGGGCCGCGTGACGCGCAGGCCGATGCGCTGGCCGAACTCGCGGAAGCCGATGTCGATGTCATAGAGAATCTCGACGTGATCGCAGAGAAATCCGATGGGCTGCAGCATTACCGTCTCGGCGCCCTGCTGCCGGAGTGCGGCCAGCGTGTCTTCGACGGTGGGGCCTATCCACGGGCCGCCGGACATGCCCTGGCTCTGGAAGGCGAAGTACCAGTGCGGCAGCGAGAGCCGCTCGGCCACCATGCCGGCAGTGCGCTTCGCCTCCACCGGATAAGGATCGGGCGCGAGGGCGACTGCTGGCCGCGTGGACGGCGGCGCCTCCGGTAACGGCGCGGCCGGCGCCTGAATCGTGCGGCAGGGGACGCTGTGCGCCGTGAAGAGCACCGGCACGGAACCCTCTCGGGCCAGCGCCGTGCGCAGCCGGTCGGCAAAGGCGTCGGCCAGCAGCGGATGATCGGCCCATCCATCTGTGAAGTCCACCTGCATTGCGCCGCCTGCCTCGGCAAATACGGCGCGGCGATAGAGGCCAACGCTGGTGCGCGAGTTCTGCGGCGCCAGGCAAAGGGCCGCGGCGTGCGTCACGCCCTCGGTGCGCATCTGGCGAACCACATCGGCAATATAGGGACGCCAATTGCGCATACCCACGTACACCGGCACACCGAGGGACTCGGCCAGCAGCTTCGCCTGCTCCATGGTGAGGCGCGTGAGCGGGCTCTGGCCGATCTGCCCATAGCGATGCTGGATCTCGTGTACGGCCTCTTGCGGCAGCGGGCGTCCGCTGGTCACATTACGCAGGTATTCGGGTATTTCTTCAATGGCCTCCGGAGTTCCATGAGCCAGCAGGATCACGGCGGGCTTATTTGGCATGCACGTACTCCCTCACGAAGCGCACCACCTGCTGCACGTGTTCGACCGGTGTGCCGGGCACGATGCCGTGACCGAGATTGAAGATGTGGCCGGGGCGGCCGGCGGCCTCCGCCAGGATGGCATGCACGCGCCTGCGGATCAGCTCGGGCTCGGCGAAGAGCGTGATGGGGTCCAGGTTGCCCTGCACGGCGCAGCCGTGATTGAGCTCGCGCCACGCAGCCCCGAGTGGCGTGCGCCAGTCC
>CAYQYM010000180.1:0-5366 GCA_964421715.1 uncultured Acidipila sp. | reverse complement strand
GTATAGATGTGCCGCGCCAGCACAGCCAGGATGGCGAGGCCTCGCGCGAAGTCCAGTTGCACGATCCTCCGCGGCGGCCGCTCCGCCGCTGGCGGCGTGAGCCAGTTTTTTGCTGCCGGTCGCTGCTCGCCCTGTGACTCGACTCTCATCGCCGTCCGTGCTGCGCTCCTTCAGATGAGAGCAGGGAGGCACCGCGATGCGTCACTCGTCAGCATACCGGGGAGAAATCTTCGCCGCACCGCACCGTTAAATTATCCTTGTGACTTCCATGGCGGGCATTTCTCTTTCACTTGCAGGCAAGGTAGCCCTCATCACCGGGGGCTCGCGAGGCATCGGCCGCGAAACCGTGCGTCTTTTTCACCAGGCGGGCGCACGTGTCGCTTTCAATTATCGCCAGGCTCGCGCAGAGGCGGAAGCGCTAGTGGCCGAGTGCGGCGGCGTGGAACACTGCCGCGCCTTTGCGCAGGAACTTTCCTCGCCCGGGGACGGCCGCACGCTGGTCGCGGCAGCAATCGAGACCTTCGGCAGGCTGGATGCGCTGGTGGTGAACCACGGCATCTGGCCGCCCAACGATGCGCCTATCGCCGAGATGTCCGAGGCCCAGTGGCGCCGCACGATGGGCGTGAACCTCGACAGCGTCTACGGACTTTTGCAGGCGGCCACGGCGCAGATGCTGCGGCAGGGCTCCGGCCACATAGTGCTGGTCAGCTCAACCGCAGGCCAGCGCGGTGAGGCCAACCATGCCGATTACGCGGTAAGCAAGGGCGCGCTCATCTCGCTAACGAAAAGCCTTTCGAGCGAGCTAGCCCCCAGGGGCATCTACGTCAACTGCGTCGCGCCGGGATGGGTGGAGACAGAGATGTCCTCACCCGCCTTGAACGACCCGCAGGCAGGTCCGCGTGCGCTCAGCCTCATTCCGCTTGGCCGCGCTGCAACCCCGGCCGAGATTGCCGGGCCGATTCTGTTTCTCTGCACCCCGCTTGCGGGCTTCATCAGCGGCGAAATTCTCAATGCCAACGGTGGCGCGGTTCTGGTGGGCTAGACCGCGACAAAGGCCGCGTTTGCCGTACGCGGCCTGGCCGGGCGCTTATCCGGCGCAATCGTCACAAGCGACCACGCGGAGCGGTCCTTGAGCAGGCGCGAGACGAGCGCCGTGTGCATGGCATGCCCGGCGCGTTCCGCTACTACGCGACCCAGGATCTGGTGACCGGCAAGCGCCAGGTCTCCAATCAAGTCGAGCACCTTGTGGCGTACAAATTCGTCGCTGAAGCGCAGCGGCCCGTTCGTCACGCCCCGCTGGTCGAGGATGATGGCGCTCTCCGCCGAGACGCCGCGGATCAGTCCCATGTCGCGCAGCCGCTGCTCATCTTCCTTGAATCCGAACGTGCGCGCCGGGGCAATCTGCGTGCCGTAGGTGCGTGTAGCCAGGTCCACCTCAAAACGCTGCTTGCCAATGGGCCGAGGAAAGTCGATCTGGTAGGAGATGCTGTAGCCCTCGTCCGGATAGACGCCGATAAATTTGCCGCCTTCGCTCACCTCTACCGGTTTGAGGATGCGCAGATACTGGCGGCGGCGGCGCTGCCGGCGCAGTCCCGTCTCACGGAATGCTTCAATGTAGGGCAGCGAGCTTCCGTCCAGAATGGGCAGCTCAAGGTTGTCCAGCTCGACAATGACGTTGTCCACGCCCATGCCGATGAAGGCGGAAAGCAGGTGCTCCGTGGTGGAGATGAGCACGCCCTGGCGCATCAGGCTGGTGGCATAGCTCACCTTAGCCACATTGCGCCCCGTGGCCGGAATTTCGAAGTTGTCGAGGTCCGTCCGCCGGAAGACAATGCCGGAGCCGGCCGGAGCCGGCAGCAACCGCATGTTCACGGGTGCGCCGCTATGCAGCCCAATACCGCTGAATTGCAGCAGCGACGCAACCGTCTGTTCCAGATGCTCTAATCCTGGCAAGCTGCACCCTTGGCGCGAACGTTCTCGCTTATGCCAACATAGAGTACAGTCGTGGAGGTTGGTTCCACTGTTGCAGAATGGCCACACTTGCGTGCCGTTTCCGTCTTCCGCGCCCGAGGTGCCGAAAAGGTAAATGACTGACAGACAGCAGGAACCCCGCTTGTCCCAGCTTCTTGAGCTTGCCATCCGGCAGCGTCCTGCTCTCATTCAATGCATTTGCAGCCTTGCCGAGGTGGAATCGCCCAGCGACAACCCGGCCGCGGTGAACGCCTGTGCAGAGCTGGCCGCAACGTACGCTGAGCGCCTAGGCGCGCGGGTACGGCTGCACCGGCAGCTTGCGTTCGGCCATCTGCTGGAGCTGCGCTGGGGCCGCACCAGTGCGGCGCGCAGACCCATCCTGCTGCTGGGCCACCTGGACACGGTGTGGCCGCTTGGCACCCTGGCGTCGATGCCCATCCGCCAGGAAAAGGGCCGGCTTTGGGGCCCGGGCGTGCTGGACATGAAGGCCGGGGTCGCAATGGCCTTCAGCGCCATTCAGATTCTTCGCGCGTCAGGGCTGCTGCGGCGGCCGCTCACCATGCTGCTGGTAAGCGAAGAAGAGATTGGCAGCCCCTGTTCCCGCGCAGTCACAGAAAAGATCGCACGGGAGTGCGAGGCCGTTTATGTGCTCGAACCCGCGCAGGGTCTGGCCGGAGCCTATAAGACGGCGCGCAAGGGAGTAGGCCACTACACGCTGCGGGTGAAAGGCATTCCAGCGCATGCAGGCGTGGATTTTGAGGCCGGCCACTCCGCCGTTCTTGAGCTGGCGCGGCAGCTCGAGCGCATCTCCACCCTCACCGACCCTGCACGCGGGCTCACCGTCAACGCAGGTGTCATCGGCGGAGGCACGCGCTCCAACGTGATTGCAGAGGATGCCTGGGCCGAGGGCGATGTTCGCATCGCGCGGCCTGCAGATACCGCTCACATTGAACGCAAGCTGCGGAGGCTGCGGCCCGTGGACAAGGCGTGCAGGCTTACGCTTGAAGGTGGCATTGACCGGCCGCCGATGGAGCGCACACCGGGTACGGTAGCTCTCTACAAGCGTGCGCGGGAGCTCGCGTCAGGACTCGGCTTCACGCTGGAAGAGGCTGCCACCGGAGGCGGCTCGGACGGAAACTTCACCTCAGCGCTGGGCGTTCCGACCCTGGACGGCATGGGCGCGGTCGGCGAGGGCGCACATGCGCGCAACGAGTCGCTGCTGGTGGAGCAGCTTGCACCGCGAACGGCACTGCTGGCTGCGCTGCTGGCGGCCTAGCAGCACATCGCGCAGGCAGCCTCGCCGTTGGCGGTGCCTGCAAAACCCTGCCACCGCAAACCCATGTACGCCACTCCGCAGACGCAGTCAGCATGGCGTAGCTGCTGGCCTGAGTGCCGCTGGCGTCCTGATCCGATTTCAACCCCGCAGGCCGGCATGCCAAATTGCCGGCGAAAAGCAAACGTATGGACATTTGCTAGAAATGTGATAGCGTTATCAACGCTGACCGATGCTGGTCTCCCAGGGAGGTTGAGCGGGTGGTTTCCGCCCCGCTTGCCTCCTCTTTTTTCTGGGCTGGCAGACTGTCTGTATCTGCCGCAACGGGTTTAGTCCTGTGAGAAACGGAGGCGCCCCGCTCAAGATGGAACGGAAGCCAACCATGAACGATGTGGCCCGCCTGGCCGGCGTGGGCACGATGACGGTCTCCCGGGTGCTCAACGGCTCGCCGCACGTCACCAAGGCAACAGCGCAGCGCGTCTACTCTGCCATTGAGCAGCTTGACTACCGGCCGAACGAGATGGCGCGCGCGCTGCGCGGGCTGCGCTCCCGGACGATCGGGCTCATTCTGCCGCAGGTCTTTGACCCTTTCTTCGCCACGCTCGCACACTCCATCCACACCATCGCGCGGAAGCACGGGTACTCCGTGCTGCTGACCACCTCTGACGAAGATCCCAACACGGAGTACACCGAGGCACAGTTGATGCGGCAGCGCCATGTCGAGGGCCTGCTGGTCGTACCCGCAGACGCGCGCCGCTCGCGGCTGGGTGGCCCCGAATTTCGGGAGATGCCGATCGTGGCGATGGACAGGCCGGCGACAGGTGAACACATCGATTCCGTGCTGGTGCATAACCAGAAGGGCGCGCGCATGGGCGTGGCACACCTGGCAGAGGTACATGGACACAGGCGAATCTATTTCCTGGGCCTGGTACGGTCCCGCTTCACCATACGCTCGCGTTTCAATGGTTACCGGCGCGAGATGCAGGAGCGGGGCCTGAAGCCGCAGTTCAGCTTCGAGGGCCATTCCCTTCCTGGAACAATCCACGCCATTGAGCGTGTGCTTCGCTCCGCTGAGCCGCCCACGGCCTTCTTTGCCGCCAACAACCTCACCACGCGCTACCTGCTGCAGGCGCTGGCCCAGTTGAAAATCCAGGTGCCAGGCCAAATGGCAGTACTCGGTTTTGACGACTTCGAGTTGGCAGACGTGCTGGAGCCTCGACTGACCGTGGTGCGGCAGCCTTTGGAGCAAATGGGCAGCCGAGCCGCGGGACTGCTGTTCGGGCGCCTGGCAAAGCCAGCCGCAGCCAGGACAGAGGAGCCAGCCACGCACCTGGTGCTGCCGGTGGATCTGGTAGTCCGCCGCTCCTGCGGCTGCCGGCCACAGCAGGTCTGCTGACCGGCTTCTGGGCCGCGGCCCTGGCGTTGACAGGTTGATTACCTATCGATGGTCAAATTGGGGTGTTTTTTGCGTAAAATCGAAGCAAATCTCTTCCTAGGAGCCGAAATGCCCGCAACCAAGACCCCGAAGACGACAGCCGCCAAGACGCCCGCGAAGAAGCGTACGCCTGCGAAGAAGGCCGCCGCCCAGCCACAGGATGGGGCCATTGCCGCCGAAGTAAACCAGGCGGTGCAGCATGCGGAGCCTGGCCACCCGTCCACTGCCGCTAATCACCAGCCTGCGGGTGCCGACCACAACCAGCAGCACAGGGCGCAGCCTAAGCCCAGCCGAGAAGAGATCGCCCGCCTGGCGGAGCAGTTCTGGCACGAGCGCGGTCGTCCGCACGGCTCCCCGGAGCATGACTGGCTCCGTGCCGAGCAGCACCTGATGAGCCGCGCCAGCTAGAACGATTCGAGGTTCCCCGGTCTGAGTACAGGCCGGGGAACAGACCTGGTGCTGCTTGCTTCAGCGCGAGTCATGCGGATTACAAGTTGCTTGACTCCTCTCATGGGAAGGTGTATGTAGCTTGCGGAGTAAATCCTTTTGCTGAGGTCTTATGCTAAGTAAACTCGGAACCAAATTGCTCCCCCCCCCCCCCCCCGAAGTTTGCTCCACCATTGTATCATTATAGGGAGCAAAACTACCACAGTGTCACTATCCAAACAGGGGGCACAAACTATATAA
>CAYQYM010000179.1:0-5388 GCA_964421715.1 uncultured Acidipila sp. | reverse complement strand
GCATAGACCAGCACCCCCAGCCGCGCATGGACAGCCGCGCCGGCGCACATGGCGCAGGGCTCAAGCGTGGCGTAGAGTGCGCAACCGGACAGGCGATAGCTGCCAAGCACACAGCCCGCGGCCCGCATGGCCACAACCTCGGCATGCGCGGAAGGGTCATGGTCGCGCAGCACTCGATTCTGCCCGCTGGCGATCACCCGGCCTTCATGCACCAGCACCGCGCCCACAGGCACCTCGCCGGCGTCTTCGGCCGCGCGTGCCTCGCACAGCGCGGCGAGCATGAACACTTCATCTTCAGGAAGGTACGTCAGGGCTGCGGGCGATCCACCCATTGTCGAAAGACTCCGATGATCTGTTCCAGCTTGCGTGTGTCGCCGGAGCCGTCAAAACGTCCCTCGGCCACGGCACAGTGCAACCACTCGCCGCCGGTCGCGTCCAGCTTGAGCTGTTGCGCGTTCAACTGCTCCGCGCTGGTGCCGCGCAGGTGAATGGTGAGGTGCCATCCCGCGCCATGCGGTTCTTCTTCGACAGTGTCCAGGCGAATACCGCTGCTGTGCTCCCACTCGCCATCGCACTGCCGCTGATACCAGTCCCCAAGCCACTCCAGATTATCCATATAGGCAGGCTGCTGTTGGGTCATGCAGTGCAATGCTCCCAGTCCCCAGATAAAATCCCCACAGTGTATGCCCGTGACGGTGCGCTCCGGAAATACCTCCGCCAGCACATTCAGGGCTTTGCGATCGTTGGGGTCATTAAAGGTTGGCACAAGCACAAGGCCATTCGCAATGTAAAAGTTCGCGTAGCTCGCCGGCAGCCTTTGTCCCTGGAAAGTCACCGGCGACGGCATTGGCAGCTCCACAATCTTGAACGGCTTGCCGTCAAGGTTGCGCGCTGAGCGCAGCCGGTCCAGATTCTCTGCCAGCGGCAGGTGATTCTCGTCGCTGCGATCCGGTTCTGTCGCAGTGACGATTACATTTTCCGACACAAACCGCGAAATGTCGTCCACGTGCCCGTGCGTATCGTCCCCGGCAGCGCCGCGTGCAAGCCAGACCACCTGGTCCACGCCCAGATAGTCGTCAAAGACCTGCTCCAGTTCCTCGCGCGTCATGCCTGGGTTGCGCTGCTGCACCTCGCTCAACAGGCATTCTTCGGTGGTCAGCAGCGTTCCCGCACCGTTTCCGTCAATCGACCCGCCCTCCAGCACTATGCGCTGCCTGCGCACATGGGGCTGCCAGAGTTCCACGCCCAACAGCTCGGCCACGCGCCCCGGCAACTGATCGTCCTGCTGCCAGTCGTCGTACTTGGCCCAGGCGTTAAACTTCCAGTCTGTCACGGCCAGCGCATTCTTGCTGCGCACAAAGATAGGACCTGAGTCGCGCGTCCACACGCGGTTTGTGGGCCAGGTGTGGAAGTGTACGCGGCCCGTCACAGCGCCCGCGCGCTTCAGCATGCTGGCCGCCCGCCGCTGCATGGCTTCATCTCCTACGAGCACATGCACGTCTTCCACGCGCGAGAGATGCCGCACAATCTCGGCATACACCCACGGAATCGGCTGGAAGCGCCCCGGCCAGTCAGTCGGATTATGCGGCCACGCCAGCCATGTCGCCTGGTGCCGCTCCCACTCTGCGGGCATGCGAAAGCCCTGTGCGCGCGGTGTCCCTCTCATTTGCCCTCTAACGTGCTTGCGTCGAGAAAGCGATGCGTGATGGGCGCATAGGCATCGATGCGTCGGTCGCGCAGGAAGGGCCAGTTGCGCCGCTGGTCTTCAAGCGAGCGCAGGTCAACCTCTGCGACCAGGATTTCTTCGCTGTTATGCGAACCCTGTGCCAGCACGCGTCCGAACGGGTCTGCGATGAACGACCCGCCCCAGAACTCGAGGCCTGGCCCCTCGACGCGGTTTCCGCGCACATCCCCGTGCTCCACGCCAACCCGGTTCACTGCTGCCACGTAGACGCCATTCGCAATCGCATGCGCGCGCTGAATCGTCTGCCACGCATCGTACTGCGCCTCGCCGAACCCGGCCTTCTCCGCGGGGTGCCAGCCGATCGCCGTTGGGTAGAACAGCAGGTTTGCTCCCTGCAGCGCCGTGATCCGCGCGCCTTCCGGATACCACTGGTCCCAGCAGACCAGAGTGCCCACGCGGCCCACCGCCGTGTCGTATGCGCGAAAGCCCAGGTCGCCTGGCGTGAAATAAAACTTCTCGTAGTAGAGCGGATCGTCCGGGATGTGCATCTTGCGGTAGAGCCCACCCAGCGTGCCGTCCTGCTGCAGCAGCGCTGCCGTGTTGTGGTAAAGACCCGGCGCGCGCCGCTCAAACAGCGAGGCCACGATTACCACCTTCTCCTCGCGCGCCACCGCACTCAGGCGCTCCGTGCTGGGGCCGGGAATCGGCTCTGCAAGATCGAACAGCGCGTGGTCTTCCCGCTGGCAGAAGTACTGCGCCCGGAACAGCTCCGGAAGGCAGACGATATTTGCGCCTTGCCGCGCCGCATCGCGCACCCGCCCGGCGGCCTTCTCCAGATTGGCGTCCGGGTCCGGCCCGCAGGACATCTGCACCAGTCCCACACGATAATTCAGATTTGACGGCATCTTCACTCCCGCTGTTGCAAATCAAAAAGGCGCGAACCCTTGCGGGCTCGCGCCTCGTTCAGCTATCGCCCGTTCATTCGAAGATCAGGATGGCCGCGGCAATCGTAGTCGTCCACAGCCCCCGCTTATCGCCAATGGCCGACTGGGTCACGTTCGCCGTGCGCACGATCTTGTTCGAGATGCGGTAGATCTCCTTCTTTTCGTCCCAGCTCTTCTCCGGGTCAAGTCGACGTCCAGCGTCGTCGCCAGCATCTCTGCGGCAAGCTCCTCGGCGTACTCTCCGGCCTGCTCCTCGGTCTCGCCAAAGCTGTGGTGCTCACTCAGGTAGCCATAGGTGTTGCGATCGGTCGGAATGGCAACGCCGATGCTCGAAACCACCAGCCGGTGCGGCTCGCGGGTTGAGTTCTCCGCCACCACGGCAAAGACGACCTCGCCCGGGCTAAGGTAGGTCAGGCCTTCCTTGCGCGTGATCAGCTTGGCTTGTGGAGGAAAGATCGAGGAGACGCGCACAAGATTCTGCGCTGCAATTCCGGCGTCCCGAAGCGCCAGTTCAAACGAGGTGAGACGTTCCTTATGTTTCCCGACGCCTTTTGTAAAGAACAGCCTCTTCGGGACCATGCTTTTGCCCAATTTTTATAATCCTCCGGTGGCGTGAAAACTCACCGCCCCGGAGTGAAATTATCACAATCCGAGGCCGCACAAGGCATGCTCGCGGCGAATTAACGGTGTGTTCAAAGTCTACATGAAAAGCAAACCGCCTAGTGCCCGCTCGCGTCTGCCGGAGGCTTGGTGAAGCGGGGAGGCTTGCGCATAATAAATGGCAGCGGCACGAGGCAGGCCACAATCACGCTCAGCGCCCAGAAGGCGTTCACATAGCTCAGCATCGCGGCCTGCCGCGTCATCTGCTTGTACGCCTGCCCCATCGCGATCTGCGCCGCACTCTCCGCGCTGTGGCCCAGCCGCATCAGTGCCTGCCCGGCTTGTGCCATGAAGCGCATGTAGGCCAGGCTGCCCGGCACCGTGTGCGCCGCCAGCACGCTCTGGTGGACCTGCTGCGTGCGCTGCAGAAAGGTGGTGAGCATGGCCGTGCCCACGCTGCCCCCGATGTTGCGCGCAAAGTTTGAGAAGCTCGCAATCTGGTTGCTCTTCTCGCGCGGCACGCCTACGTAGTTCAGCGTGCTGATGGGGATGAAGATAAACGAGAGCCCCATCACCTGGTACATCCGCCACACAATCATCTGCCGGAAGCTCACGTCCAGGTTCAGGCTGGTCAACTGGTAGAGCCCCACCGCCGTCACCGCGTAACCGATGGCCACCATCAGTCGCGCATCCATCTTAGCCACCAGCCGCCCGGCGACCGGCATCGTGCACATCAGCAGCAGCGCGCCCGGCGAGAGCACACTCCATGACCGCTCGGCCGCATAGCCCAGCAGCGTCTGCAAAAACTGCGGTATCAGCACCGTTGTGCCGAACAGCACCATGCCCAATATGAACTGCAGAAACACCGTCGTGCCAAAGTTGCGGTTCTTCAGCAGCTTTAAATCCACCACCGGGTCCGGATGGTTCCACTCCCACCACACAAACAATGCCAGCCCAGCGGCCGCGATCACGGCAAAGGTACGAATGATCGGGTCGCCGAACCAGTCCTTCTCCTGGCCCTTGTCCAGCACAAACTCCAGGCAGCCCACGCCAAGCGCCACCAGCCCGAGCCCGGTAAAATCAACGCGCCTGCTCGCAGGCTTGAGTTCCGTGAGGTAGGGCGGATCTTCCACCATGCGATGCGTGAGAAACAGCGACAGCAGGCCCACCGGCACGTTGATGAAGAAGATCCAGTGCCAGTTGAAGTTGTCCGTGATCCAGCCGCCCAGCGTCGGACCGATGGCTGGCGCCACCACCACTGCCATTCCGTAAACGGAGAAAGCCTGCCCGCGCTTGCTCACCGGGAAGGTGTCCGCCAGGATCGCCTGCTCGCTCGGGGCCAGCCCGCCGCCACCCACGCCTTGCAGCACGCGCGCCAGGATCAGGATGGGCAGCGACGGCGCAAAGCCGCACAACATGCTGAACAGGGTGAAGATGATCACGCAACTCATGTAGAAGCGCTTGCGGCCGAAGCGCTGCATGAGCCAGCCGGAGATCGGCAGCACGATCGCGCTCGACACAAGGTAGCTGGTCAGCACCCACGTAGCTTCCTCCTGGCTTGCGCCGAGCGAGCCGGCAATGTGCGGCAGCGCGACGTTGGCAATGGAGGTGTCCAGCACCTCCATGAATGTGGCCAGCGTCACGGTGAGCGCCACAAGCCATGGATTATGGCGGGGCCGCCAGTTGTGATAATCAGCAGCTTCTGCGGTCAAGGTGTCTGGAAGCTACTCTAGCAGGGCAAGGCCGCATTCAGGGCGCGTCGTCGAGTTTTACCTCTAGCGTCTCTGCTTCGATGCTGCTGCGGCGCGCCAGCTCGATCAACCGCGTCGTGCGCCACGCCTGCTCAGGCGTTACTGTGAGTGGTGTCTTGCCGGTCAGCGCATCGCGGATATTCTCATAGTAGCCGCGGTAATTCCCGGGCAGCGTTGCAATCTTTTCCGGCTCCTCGCCCTCCCGGTAGAGCGTACCCCAGGCCTCTGCGCTCTCGCGCCCAAAGCCCTCGTCGCCGAAGCCCATCCCGGCCCGGAGCTGATCCTCCTGCGGGTCCAGCCCCCACTTCACGAAGCTGCCTGCCGTGCCGTGCAGCACATAACGCGGGCCAGCCCAGCAGGCCGTCAGCGTCGAGCGCAGCCATACCGTCAGATTCGCATAGCCCAGGTG
>CAYQYM010000178.1:0-5430 GCA_964421715.1 uncultured Acidipila sp. | reverse complement strand
GGCCATGGGATTGAGCTGGTGTCGACAGGGGGCACTGCTCGCACACTCCGCGACGCTGGGCTCGCCGTGCGCGATATCTCCGAACTGACCGGCTTTCCTGAGATGCTGGACGGCCGCGTGAAGACGCTGCATCCGAAGGTGCACGGCGGCATCCTGCACATTCGCGGCAATGCGGAGCACAGAGAGGCAGTCGCAGCCCACAGCATCGAGCCGATCGACATGGTGGTGGTAAATCTCTATGCCTTTGAGAAGACGGCTGCCAAGCCCGACGCCACGCTCGAAGAGATGATCGAGAACATCGACATCGGCGGGCCATCCATGGTGCGTTCGGCGGCAAAGAACTTCGAGGACGTGGCCATTGTGACCTCGACTGCGGATTACGGACCGCTGGCCGAGGAGCTGGCTGCGCACAACGGCTCTCTTTCCCGGGACACACGCTGGCGGTTGGCGCGGCAGGCTTTTGCCGTGACAGCAGCCTATGACACTGCCATTGCAAACACGCTCGAGGCGCGCGCGGCGGAGGGCAAGTTCCCCGCTGCGCTCAGGATCAACTACCCGCTGGCGCTGCCGCTGCGGTACGGGGAGAACCCTCACCAGAAAGCCGCGCTCTACGCAGATGGCTCAGGCCTCGGCGTGGCGGGCGCGCGGCAGTTGCAGGGCAAGGAGCTGAGCTATAACAACCTGGTTGACCTCGATGCCTGCTGGGAGCTGGCCCAGGAGTTCGAGGAGCCGATGGTGGCCATCATCAAGCACACCAACCCGGCAGGCGCGGCCACGGGCGCAACCGTGCTCGAGGCCTACCGGAAGGCGCTTGCGGCTGACCCCGTGTCGGCCTTCGGGGGCGTCATTGGCATCAACCGCGAGGTGGATGAGGCAGCTGCCGAGGAGATTGCAAAGCTGTTTGTCGAGGCCATCGCCGCGCCCTCGTTCACGGAGGGCGCAAAGACGCGCTTCGCGGCAAAAAAGAATCTGCGGCTGGTGGAGGTAAGGCCGCCTGTAGACAAGCGCGTATTGAAGCAGGTCTCCGGCGGGCTGCTGCTGCAGGATGCCGATCGCGGCCGGGTGACGGCGGCCGCACTGAAGACGGTGACGCAACGGCCGCCGACCGAAGCCGAGCTCGCCTCCCTGCTGTTTGCCTGGCGCGTAATGAAGCATGTCAAGTCGAACGCGATTGTTTACGCGCGCGACGGTCAGACGGTTGGTGTGGGCGCGGGCCAGATGAGCCGCGTAGACGCGGCGAAGTTCGGAGCGATGAAGGCAGTTCTGCCGCTCGCGGGATCCGTCGCGGCCTCGGATGCCTTCTTCCCATTTCCCGACGGGCTGGAGGTGGTGGCAAACGCGGGCGCGACGGCCGTAATCCAGCCCGGTGGCTCCGTGCGTGATGACGAGGTGATTGCCGCAGCCGACCGCCTGGGCATTGCCATGGTATTCACGGGAATGCGGCACTTCCGGCATTGATGGCGTGAGCCGGAACAGCCGCTGATTTTTGCCCCGCCGGTGAGCGTGCCTACCGGCCTACGCAACCGCGGCCGCGCGTGCAAAGGCGTTGGGCGAGACGCTTTAGAGCCGCAGCAGCATCTGGGACAACTCTTTCCTCGGCAGGTTGGGAACGTGGGCGTTCTCTGCCGGGTAGCCGGCAACAATGACGGCGAAGGGCCGCTCGTTGGCGGGACGCCCCAGCTCCCGGGTCAAAAAGCCCATGGGGCTTGGCGTATGCACCAGCGTGGCCACACCTGCGGTGTGCAGCGCGCACAGCAGCATGCCTACGGCGATGCCGACCGACTCGGTGACGTAGTAGTTGGAGTGCTTCAGAGGTATGCCGTCCGCATCCAGGCCGAGTTCATAATCCTGCCGAAAGACGACAATGAGGCAAGACGCGGTCTCCATGAACGGCTTCTGCCACTCGGTGCCGAGCGGGTAAAGGTCGCGCAGCCACTCGGGGGTAGCGCGGTGATTGTAAAATTCCCACTCCTCGTGCTCGGCGGCAGCGCGCAGTCTGCGCTTGAGCTCTGAGTTTTCGACCACGACGAATCGCCACGGCTGCTTGTTCGCGCCCGAGGGTGCGGTGCACGCCGTACTCACTGCGCACTCGATGATGCTGAAGGGCACGGGCTCGGGCGAGAACTCCCGCACGGAGCGGCGCGTGCTCATGAGCGAGTGGAACACCTGGGCGCGGCGCAGCAGTTCCTCCTCATTGCTGGCGCTGTATCGAAGCGGCAGGAATGCGGGCGTCGTTGAACTCATTGCGGAACTCATAGCAGCTTATTTTATGCCGCGGTGCTGCGGATACGTGCAAGGGAAATCCCCGGGCAGGGCCCCTGGGGGAAAAGGCAGAAGAAACAAAGACGGCGGCAGGTGTGCACCCGCCGCCGTCCTCGGCATCTGATCCCCGGGATTAAACGGCGCTGCCGGCCAGCTCGCCGGCTGTGGCCGCGCCCGCAAGCTCCAGTCTTTCAACCTCGGCAACGCACGCCTCCAGGATGTCGAGCGCGATGGCGGCCTCATGCGCGTTGACGACGAGCGGCGGTGCGAGGCGGATGGAGGTCTCGCCGCAGCCGAGGATGAGCAGTCCGCGCTCGAAGGCCAGCTCGACAATCCGGTCGCGCCAGGCACCTGCAGGCTCGCGCGTGGCCTGGTCCTTGACGATCTCGATGCCGATCATCAGGCCGCGCCCGCGCACGTCGCCGACGATGCGGTGCTGCTCCCTCCATGGGCGCAGGCGGTCCAGCATGGACTCGCCAACCTCGGCTGCGTTCCGGATTGCGCCGCGCTCCAGGATATCGATAGTGGCGAGCGCGGCGGCGATGGAAACCGGGTTTCCGCCGAAGGTGGACGCATGTGAGCCGGGCTTCCAGTCCATGATGGACGCGCGCGTCATGCAGACGCCGAGCGGCATGCCGGAAGCGATACCCTTTGCCATGCAAACAATGTCCGGCTCAACACCGGCATGCTGCACGGCCCACCACTTGCCCGTGCGGCCTGCGCCGGACTGCACCTCGTCCACGACCAGTAGAATGCCGTACTTGTCGCAGATGCGGCGCAGCTCCTGCATGAACACCGTGGGCGCGACGACATAGCCGCCCTCGCCCTGGATGGGCTCGACGAAGATGGCGGCCACCTCCTCGGGAGCGAGCGTGGTCTTGAAGAGCTTGTCTTCGATATAGCGCGCACAGCCCAGGGCAAAGGCTTCCTCTGCCTGCGGACCGCCGCTACAGCCGCGATAGGCATAGGGATAGCGAACGTGGGTAACGCCGGGCACCAGCGGCGCGAAGCGCCGGCGCTGCTGCGGCTTGGACGCGGTGAGCGAGAGCGCGCCCATGGTACGGCCGTGAAATGCGCCCAGGAAGGCGATGATGTTCTGGCGGCCAGTGTGGTAGCGGGCCAGCTTGAGCGCGCACTCCACGGCCTCGGCCCCTGAGTTGCCATAGTAAAAGCGATGCGGCCCCGGCATCGGCGCAACAGTGGTGAGCCGCTCTGCCAGCGTCACCAGCGACTCGTAGTAAAAGTCTGTGCCGGAGATGTGAATCAGCTCCCCAGCCTGCTCCTGGATGGCCTTGACCACCTCGGGATGACAGTGGCCGGTAGAGGTGACGGCGATGCCGGCGGCAAAGTCGAGGAACTCGTTGCCGTCCACGTCCTCCACGCGCAGGCCGCGGCCCTTCCTGGCCACCATGGGATAGGACCGGGTGTAGCTGGGCGACATCAGCCGGTCGTCCGCCTCAACAATGGCGCGGGCCCTGGGGCCGGGCAGGCTGCCGTGGAGGCGCGGGCCGAACTGCGCCAGGATCTCACTAGATACGGAGCTGGAGTGCTGCATGGAGGGCTTCCTTCTACCGGAAGGCAGTCCGGCGCTGCTTTGCTTTTGCTCAGGGTATGGACGGCTCAACAGGAGGAGGACCGGGGTTAGTCACTGCCGAAGAGGCTAGGTCGCGTACGGGTGGGAAGCACGCGGAGATGCTTGCGCGGGGCAATGGCGCGCGCCGACGAGCAACTGTATCGCCTGCTGGATGCGCTGCTGCCGAGAATAAGAATCACCCTGTGCATCGCTGGCGAGAGCATAGCATGGGGCGTGAAGCAGGGGAAAGGGGACAGTCTGCAGGTCAGACCTCGCTCTACTGCTCCACCGGAACCCGCTCGGGCGCCGTCACCTTGTCCGATACCCCGGTTATGCGCAGCTTCAGATCGATCAGGTCCTGCTTGCGCCGCGCTGGAGCAGTGAACCCGAGCTCGTACTGATGGTCCAGGCGCCGGCGCAGGTCCTCGAGAAACGGCTTGAAGGAGACCGGGTTTGACAGGCCCTGCCAGTAAGCGTTGCCTCCCGTCGCCCGGGTGGCGATATTCAGCAGATTCTGTCCCGCGTTGGTCTCGTAGAGCCCATGGTCCACGCGGCTCACGTCGCGGAAGTAGATCGAAAACACGTTGAGACCGGCGCGCTGGGAATCTCTGACGGCGGCTTCCAGATAGGGGTCATGCGGGTTGAACTGGGGAAAGTAGGGGTCCACGCCATCGGTCACCATCAGCACCTCGCGGCGGCTGGCGCGGTTCTGCGATGGCCAGCGCTTGGCCAGGTCCGAGAGGCAGAACCAGGGACTGGCGCTGACACCGGCGGTCCCAATGGGCAGGCGCAGACCCTTGGCGGCAAGGGCGTGGTCGGCAGTGAGCGGCTGGGAAAAGTCCGCCGCACCGTTCCTCATGTAAGCCACGCCTACCTGTGCCTTGGGCGGCATGGACTGGATAAAGTCTGCCAGGTCTTTGAGCTGCAGGCCCAGCGAGGTGCGGGCCGAGTCGTCGATAAGCACGACGAATTCAAGCCCTGCGTTGTCTACGCTGTAGGGCTGAAAGGTTGTAATCGTGGAGGGTTTGCCATCGGCGGTGACCTGGATGTTCTGCTGCGTCAGGCGGGGCGCTTCGTTCTTTTTAGGCAGCACCGTCACCACGGTGCGAGCACGCACCCTGTCGCCCTGTGCAAGTGCGCCGGGAGCCCCGGGCACCAATGCGGCCGCAGCCAGAACGAGTGCGGCGATCAACGCTTTTACCTGCTTCATGGAAACCTCTCTCCTGTTCCCTTCTCCTATGACGCGCGCAGCCAGCATCTCGTCTCGGCCTGCGTGTTGAAGCCGGGCATGTATCCTGCGTGTTGTGAAACGTGTCCTCACGGCTCTCGTCCTCATACCCCTGGTTCTGCTGCTTATCTTCCGGGCCCCGTTCTGGCTGCTCACCCTGGTCTGCGCCCTGGTGGCAGGCCTGGCACTCTGGGAATACCTGGGCATAGCCGACGCGACCGGCGCAAAGACGCCCCGCATAGCCGTGCTTGCGGCCATGGCGGCGCTCTTTGCCTGCGCTTACTTCCGGCCGGAGTACCTGGCGCCCGTACTAGGCGCTCTCGCCTCCGCGCTCTTCCTGCTATGCGCTTTCCGGTCTCCGCTGCCG
>CAYQYM010000177.1:0-5451 GCA_964421715.1 uncultured Acidipila sp. | reverse complement strand
AAGCGGCCACATTGACCGTGGGCAGCAGCAGGTTGAGCGTCCTAAGCGACTGCGCCCTGGCCAGCCGTTCGTTCGCGCGCGCCTCGGTGAGCGCAAGATTATTCTCGATGCCCAGCCGGACGGCGTCATCGAGCGAGAGCTGCCGCACCCCCGGCGAGTTCGCCACCGCCTGCACGCTGCCGGAGTAGGCGTTCGCCGCGGAGTTGTTCGGATTGCTCTGCCCCAGCGCCGGAAGAGCGGCCAGCACCAGGGCAAAGCTCACCCGGATTTTCTGAAGAGCCACGGCTGCCTGTCGTCTCCTGTGGCCTGACCGGCCGATCGAGCAGCCGGGTTTTGCCAGTGTGGTACTTCGAATCAATTATTAGATTGCCAGCAATTGCGATAGTTGCCAAAAAAGGCGCGCCGCCCCCGACTATTGCTCCGGTCACTCTCCGCCGATGCGATTTGTGAAGAAGTGGAACCGGGAGCTGAAATACAGAAGATGCCTGCAGCCGCAGAGGCATCTACCTATTACTAGTGAGCGAACTAAATAACGTTCCTGTGGGCTGAACAGAGCCGGACCTGGCTGGCAACAATCCGCAACTTGCGGCCATCCCACGTTTGACCAGAGGAAAAGGCCAGCAAGGAGGAGCACAGCCCTAGGGCGCATTGCAAGATCTGAGGAAACCACCATGGTGCCGACAATTCGTAGAGACGAGCCACAACGGAATCCAAGGACGGCAGAGCGACAACCCGAGGGATTGCCTGGCCAGGAGCAGGATCCTGACCAGGCCCGGGAACAGACCACCCTGCCCGCACTGTTCCTGCTCTCCAACCAGGTCAGCGCCCACTCGGTGCGCACCCTGCTGCGACGGGCTGGATTGGATATCACCGTCGAGCAGGTAAAAGCAGCAGACGTGCTCGAAGACCGCCTGCATGCTGACGCACCGCGGCTCATCGTCGCGGACGCGAAGGGACCCCAGGGGCTCCTGCTGCCCTCTCTTACAGAGAGAGCCATGCGCCATCACGTGCCCATCATCGCGCTGGGGGCGAGCGGCGAAACACCTCCCGGGGCGGGCCAGCTTGGCGCATGCGTCTGCGCCTGGCTTACTCCAAACCAGCTAGACCGGCTGCCCTCATTGGTAGAGTCCACCCTGGTGCGGCCCCCTGAAGCCCTTGAGCTGGCCCGTCTGCAGCGAGAACTGGAGCAGGCGACCGAGGCCTTGCGCGAAAACCAGAAGATGGTGACCATCGGGCGGCTGGCAGCTTCCATCGCTCATGAGATCAACAACCCGCTCGAATCCATCACCAATCTTCTTTACCTGATGGCCTGCGAGACAGACCTTTCAGACAACCTGCGCAGCTACCTTAACCTTGCCCAGCGGGAGCTGAACCGCGTCGTCCAGATCAGCAAGCAGACGCTCAACTTCTACCGCGAGACAAGCGCGCCGGTGCGCGTCAAGCCGGCGGACCTGATAGAAGAGACGCTGGTGCTCTACTCACGCAAGATAGAGATGAAGAGACTTAACGTCGTGCGCAGCTTTCGCACCGATCGGCCCGTGACCGTCTTTCCCGGCGAGATGCGGCAGGTGCTTTCAAACCTGATCACGAACGCCATTGAAGCCAGCAGCACGGGCGGCACGCTGCAACTCCGCGTGGAGAACGCGCGCAACTGGGGCGACCACGAGGTGCTGGGTGTGCGCATCGTGGTCGCAGATAACGGCAGCGGCATAGAGAAGTCAGCACGCGCGCGGCTGGGCCAGCCCTTTTTTACCACCAAGGGCCAGCGTGGTACGGGCCTGGGCCTATGGGTCACCCAGTCGATCATTCATCGGTACGGCGGCCATCTGGATGTGCGCTCCACCACGGAGAGGAACCGCCACGGAACCGTGTTCAGTGTATTTTTGCCGACGAACCTGCGCCCGCAGGCGGTGCAGAACCGGCAGGGCTTCGGTGCGCATCTGGGCGGCTACCGCGACGCTGGTTGATTCTTTGGCCCGAAGCTGCTCCAGTGATGCTTGCTAATCGCCAGGCGCGGGGTGGGTTGCGTGGCGCTCACCCTCGTCAAAGCGCTTGCCAAACTGCTGCACTTTGAGCTGCAGCTTGTCAAAGAAGAGATAAACGACCGGCGTGGTGAAGAGCGTCAGCATCTGAGAGACGATGAGCCCGCCCACGATCGTGATGCCCAGCGGCCGGCGCAGTTCAGAGCCGGTGCCTGTGCCGAGTGCGAGCGGCAGCCCGCCAAGCAGCGCGGCAGCGGTTGTCATCATGATGGGCCGGAAGCGCAGAATGCACGCCTGGTAGATCGCCTCCTCGGAAGATTTACCCTGCTGCCGCTCTGCAGCCAGGGCAAAGTCGATCATCATGATCGCATTCTTCTTCACGATGCCGATCAGCAGGATGATACCGATGACGGCAATCACGCTGAGTTCCGTGTGCGTGACCAGGAGGGCGAGGATTGCGCCCACGCCTGCCGATGGGAGCGTGGAGAGGATCGTAATCGGGTGGATGAAGCTTTCGTAGAGTATGCCGAGCACGATGTAGACCGTTGCCAGCGCGGCCAGGATGAGCAACGGCTCGCTCGATAACGAGGACTGGAACGCCTGCGCCGTTCCCTGGAAGCTTCCGCTCACGTCGGATGGCATCCCCATCTCCGCCTCCGCCTCCTGGAGCGCTGTGACTGCCTGGCCAAGCGCCACCCCCGGCGCAAGATTGAAAGTGAGCGTCACTGCGGGGAACTGCCCCTGGTGATTGACGGCCAGCGACGTGCGCCCGGACTGAAAGCGGGTGAGACTGCTGAGCGGAACCGTCTGGCCGTTTGCTGATTTGATGTAGATGCCGGAGAAATTGCCCGGATCGCGCTGGAACTCCGGCGCGACCTCCATCACGACGTGGTATTGGTTCAGTGGCGTCAGCATCGTTGAAACCTGCCGCTGTCCAAAGGCGTCGTAGAGCACATTGTCGATCTCTGATGTGCTGATACCGAGCCGCGCGGCGGCGTCGCGATCGATGGTCAGCCGTGCCTCGAGACCCTGGTCCTGCTGATCCGTGGAGGCATCGCGAAGCTGCGGCATGGTGCGCATCTTCTCAAGCAGGCGCGGCGCCCACTCGTTCAACTCCTGCAGGTTCTGCGACGTGAGCGTGTACTGATATTGCGCATCGCTCGAACGGCCGCCCACGCTAATATCCTGCGTGGCCTGCAGGAAGAGCGTAACACCGGGAATCTGTGCCAGCTTCGGCCGCAGCCGGTTGATGATCTGGTCTGCGGTCAGGCCGTGCCGCTCACGCAGAGGCTTGAGCGTGATAAACATGCGACCTACATTGACGGTAGCGCCTCCGCCACTGCCCACGAAAGCAACCACGGTCTGCACACCCGGATCCTGCTGCACGATCGCGGCAAGCCGGGCCTGGTTCTGCTGCATGGCATTGAAAGAGATGTCCTGCGAGGCACGCGTCGATCCCGCGATGCGGCCTGTGTCCTGCTGCGGAAAGAAGCCCTTCGGCACCAGGATGAACAGATAAACATTGAGCACGAACGTTGCAATTGTGATGATCAGCACAGGTACTTTGTGCCCAATCACCCAGCGCAGCCCTCGCTCATAGCCGCCCAGCAGCCCACTGAAGAATCTTTCTCCCAGGAGAAAAGAGCGGCTGCGCTTCACCTCCTCTGCAGGCCTGAGGAACTGTGCGCACATCATGGGCGTGGTGGTGAGGGAGACAAACATCGAGACGGCAATCGCCACGCTCAGCGTGACAGCAAACTCGCGGAAGAGTCGGCCCACAATGCCGCCCATCAGCAGAAGGGGGATGAAGACGGCGATGAGCGATGTGCTCATCGACAGCACCGTGAAGCCGATTTCGCGCGAGCCGCGCAGCGCCGCCTCGGCCGGACGCAGCCCCTGCTCCAGGTAACGCGTGATGTTTTCGATCACCACGATCGCGTCGTCTACAACAAACCCGGTCGAAATGGTCAGGGCCATCAGCGACAGGTTGTCGAGCGTGTAGCCGAGCAGGTACATGATGCCGAAGGTGCCCACCAGCGACAGCGGCACAGCGACGCTCGGAATGAGCGTGGCCCAGAAGTTGCGCAGGAAGAGAAAGACGACCGCCACCACCAGCAGAATGGAGATGATGAGCGTGACCTCAACATCGTGAACCGCCGCACGAATCGTAGTCGTGCGGTCCATAACTACCTGAATGTTGATAAGAGGCGAGATCGACGATTTCAGCGCTGGCAGTTCCCTGGATAGCCGGTCCACGGTGGCAATCACGTTGGCGCCCGGCTGTTTAAAGATGATGATCATCACCGCCGGCTTGCCATTCGCAAGCCCGGCCGTATTCACGTCGGCGATGCCGTCCCTGACCTGGGCGATTTCAGAGAGGCGGACCGGAGCGCCCGTCGCTGGATTGTAGGTGACAATCAGCGGGGCGTAGTATCTCGCCTTCATCAGTTGATCGTTGTCAGCCAGCGTGTAGGTCTCGCTCCCGCCGTGCAGGTATCCCTTGGCCAGATCCATGTTCACCTGGCTCAGCATGCTGCGCACGGCCTCAAGGCCTATGTTGTAGCTGCTGAGTTGCAGCGGGTTCAGCTCCACGCGCACGGCAGGCTGCGCGCTGCCGCCAACGAACGTCTCCCCCACACCCGGCACCTGCGCAATCTTCTGCGAGAGAATGGAGTCCGCTGCGTCATAAATCTGGCCTTTCGGCAGCGTGTCCGAGGTAAGCGCGAGGATCATGATCGGCGCGTCTGCCGGGTTCACCTTCCAGAAGCCTGGATTCCGGGGCAGGTTCGCGGGTAGTTGGCCTCGCGCGGCATTGATGGCGGCCTGCACATCGCGCGCCGCTCCATTGATATCGCGATTGAGGTCAAACTGCAGCGTAACGGAGGTGCCGCCGAGCGAGCTGGCCGAGGTCATCTGCGTTATGCCGGCGATACGCCCGAACTGCCGTTCGAGCGGCGTGGCAACGGCAGAGGCCATCGTTTCAGGGCTCGCGCCCGGCAGGTTGGCATTGACGTTGATGGTGGGGAAGTCAATCTCGGGCAGCGAGGCTACTGGCAACAGCCCGTAAGCCACCGCGCCCGCGAGCAAAAGGGCAAAGCTGAGCAGCGTGGTGGCCACGGGCCGGCGAATGAATGGAGCGGAAAGATGCATGGCTAGTCCGCCGAGACCGCCTCGCCCTGCTCGATCGTCCTCGCGTGCGACTTGGGCGAGAAGCGCCGGGCCAGGCGGTCAAAGTAGAGGTAGACCACGGGCGTCGTGTAGAGCGTCAACACCTGGGAGAAGATCAGTCCGCAGACTATGGTTATGCCGAGCGGCCGCCGCAGTTCCGCTCCCGTACCGGAGCCGACCGCAAGCGGCAGGCCGCCGAGCAGAGCCGCCATCGTGGTCATCATGACGGGCCGGCCACGCAGCCAGCCGGCCTGGGATAACTACCCGTCTGTCCGGTTTGCGGCCTGCCACTCGGCCCACA
>CAYQYM010000176.1:0-5469 GCA_964421715.1 uncultured Acidipila sp. | reverse complement strand
GCGCAGACCGAAACTTTCAATCCCAAAGCGGTACATACAGCCCCTCCTGTTGCGCCATGGCGGACGCGGAATTACGTGTACGTTCACGTATTTTTGGTTCGAGGCGGAACAATATCTCGCTCTGAGCAACCTTGTCAAGCAACAAAAAACCGGTTTATGCGCGTGCGGCCCGGAATAGCCGGCGCGTGTACGTTGGCCGTTTTGTCCCAGTAGAGATTTCACCAGCCCGGCCGCGCTGTCAGAGCATAATGAAACTCGTGAAGCAAAAAGACCAGAAGCCGGCCGGCATCAAGGAGATTGCCGCCGCACTGAACATCTCGATCGGCACGGTCGACCGGGCATTGCATGACCGTCCCGGTGTGAGTTCAAAGACGCGCGACCGCATCATGAAGATGGCCGAGCAGTTGCACTACCGCCCAAACGCGGCAGCGCGCAGCCTCAAGCTCAATCGCCGGCTACGCATCGGCATTCACCTGCCCCGGCAGATTGCTTCCTTCTTTGACCCGCTGCGGGACGGAATCCGCGCGGCCGCCGCCGCGGCCCGAAGCGTTCACCTCGACCTTGACTTCAGGATGTATCCGCGATTGGGCGATGGCGACCTGGAGATGCTCGAGGGCGACCTCGCGGAGAGCCTGGACGGCCTGATCATCACGCCCGGCGACCCGGTGCGTATGGATCCTCTCGTGCATCGGCTCACCCAGCGCGGTACAGCCGTTGTTTGCGTTGCGTCCGATGCACCACGCACCGAGCGGCTGGCCGCGGTATGCATCGATGCCGCCGCGAGCGGAGGCATCGCGGCCGAGCTTTTCTCGCGGGTCATCCGGGAGAGCGGCCCGGTGGCTACGATTACCGGAAGCCTGGGTACCCTCGACCATGCGGACAAGCTGCGCGGCTTCGCTGCCGCGCTTGCCACGCTCGCTCCACACCTTTCGCTGCTGCCCGTACTGGAGAGCCATGATCGGCCGAAGGACGCCTACCAGCTCACGCTCGACCTGCTGGCGCGGCGTCCGCGGCCTCGCGGAATCTATATCAGCACGGCCAACAGCCTGCCCGTTCTGCGCGCAATCGAAGAGCAAAGGGCCTTTGGTCAGATAGAAGTAATCACCACCGATCTCTTTCCGGAACTGGTGCCGCTTATCGAATGCGGCCGCGTCCTCGCCACGCTCTATCAGCGGCCTTTTACACAGGGACGCGTCGCGCTTGAGACTATGATTGACTACCTGACAGAGCGGGAGAGGCCTACATCGGTACATCATCTGGCACCGCACATTATCCTGCGCAGCAATCTGCACCTTTTCGTCCGGCGCATGACGCGCGCCGGCGTGGAAGGAAGCGATCAGTAGCCGCGCGATCTTGACAGAGCAGGGTACTCCTTCTACATTTCTCCCGGTAACGTTAACGAAATCGATGCCCGCGTCCGCCGCCATCCCCGACAGCAATCATTCCTCGTCACATATCGACGTGAACGATCCCTTGTTGCCCCCAGCGCCCGCCGAGGAAACAGGAGAGGTCAAGGCCTGGGAGCAGGCTGTCGTCCTTTCCACCTACGAACCTGCCGAGCCGGACCGCAACCCGATGTTCCTTGAGAGCCGCGTGTACCAGGGCAGCAGCGGCAGGGTTTATCCCATGCCGGTAATCGATCGCATTGCCACCAAGCCCACGCCACGGGCGTGGAAGGCCGTGCACCTTGAGAACAAGTATCTGCGCCTCATGATGCTTCCCGAGATTGGCGGACGTATCCATATCGGCTTTGATAAAACGGCGGGCTACAACTTCTTCTATCGCCAGAATGTCATCAAGCCGGCCCTTGTAGGACTAGCCGGCCCATGGATCTCAGGCGGAGTGGAGTTCAACTGGCCGCAGCACCATCGGCCTGCCACCTTCATGCCGGTTGAGTTTGAGATCGAGCGAGGGCTGGACGGTTCCGTCACCGTCTGGTTGAGCGACCACGACCCGCTACAGCGCATGAAGGGCATGCATGGAGTTTGCCTCTACCCTGACCGCGCGGTCGTGGAGCTGAAGGTTCGTCTCTACAACCGCACCGCTTACGTACAGACCTTTCTCTGGTGGGCAAATGTAGCCTGCCGCGTGCACGAGAAATACCAGTCGTTTTTTCCTCCCGACGTCCGCTTCGTTGCCGATCACGCAAAGCGCGCTGTCACCAGCTTTCCGTTAAGCGACCGAGCCTACTATGGCGTGGATTATGCCAGCCGCGGCAAGCAGGGCGTCCCCAGGGAAGAACAGCCGGGCGAGAATGTGCCCGATGGTTCGTACGCGGCCAACGATTTAAGCTGGTACGCTAACATTCCGGTGCCCACCAGTTACATGATCGCAGGCACGCAAGGCGATTTTTTCGGCGGTTACGACCACCGGGCGCAGGCCGGCTTTGTCCATTATGCAGACCACCACATCGCACCCGGGAAAAAGCAGTGGACGTGGGGCAACCATGATTTCGGATACGCCTGGGATCGGAATCTAACCGATGCCGACGGGCCCTACATCGAGTTGATGGCCGGGGTCTACACCGATAACCAGCCGGACTTTTCTTTTTTAAGTCCCGGCGAGACAAAGACCTTTTCGCAATACTGGTACCCGATTCACAGGATCGGGCCGCCGCAGGCAGCAACACTCGATGCTGCCATCAGCCTGCAGGCCGGCGCCCCGGCCATCCGCATAGGAGTGCTGCCGACGCGAGCCATACAAGGCGCAAAGATTCGCCTCGCGACAGCGACGCATGTTCTGTTTGCGTGGACAGGGACCCTTGATGCGGGACAGTGCTTTGTGGCTGACTGCGATCTGCCCGGGGCAGTAAACCCTGATGAGCTTATTCTCTCCCTGCAGGAACAGGAACGGCTGCTGGTTCGCTACTGCGCGGCAGAGGTGAAAGCTGCTGCTGCACCAGAGCAGGCGCAGGAGCCGCCTCTGCCAAGCGAGATTCGGAGCAGTGACGAGCTGTACCTTACCGGACTGCACCTTGAGCAATACAGGCACGCAACCCGCCGCCCGGAAGTGTACTGGCGAGAGGCGCTCGCGCGCGATTCAGGAGACAGCCGCTGCAACAATGCAATGGGGCTCTGGCATCTGCGGCGCTGCGAGTTCGCGGCCGCGGAGCAGTGTTTCCGCAACGCTGTCGCGAGGCTGACCCGCCTGAATCCGAATCCTGCAAATGGAGAGCCTTTCTACAATCTCGGGCTGACCTTGCGCTTTCAGGGCCGCAACGAAGAGGCCTACGGTGCTTTTTACAAAGCGGCCTGGAATGCCGCCTGGCAGGGACCAGCCTACTTCGCGCTCGCGGAGCTGGCCGCTGCGCGGGGTGAGTGGAACACGGCGCTACTCCACCTTGAGCACTCGATGCAGGCCGGCAGCGCGAACCTGAATGCACGCAACCTCAAAGCGATGCTGCTGCGGCAGATCGGCAAAGTGGCCGAGGCGCAGCAGTGCCTTGAAGAGACCCGAAGGCTGGACTGCTTGGACATCTGGTCGCGCTTTCTCGACTCATCCACAGTACCCTCCGATGCACAGCAGGCGCTCGACCTCTGTTTCGATTTGCAGCGCGCGGGTTTTCGTCGCGAGGCCCTGCAGGTGCTGGCTCCGCACGCCAAGATGCCAATGGCGCTTTACGTTTCCGCCTGGATCAAACGGATGTGTGGAGAAGAAACGGCCGCAGCGGAGCTGTACGCTGAGGCAGCCCGGGCAGATGGCGCCTACTGCTTTCCATCGCGGCTGGAAGAATTCACAGTGCTCGAGGCCGCGATGGCATGCGCACCCGACGATGCTTCCGCGCCTTACTACCTTGGCAACCTGCTCTACGACAAGGACCGCCACGCCGAGGCGATTGCCAGCTGGAATACGGCGGTGCGCCGCAATCCTGAGAATGCGACGGCTTGGCGCAATCTTGGCATCGGGTACTACAACGTTAAAGGCGATAGCGGAAAAGCCGCAGAGGCCTTTGAACGAGCGCTTGCCATCGCTCCGCAGGACGCGCGCATCCTGTATGAGCGAGACCAGCTCTGGAAGCGCATGGGTCGTACGCCTGAAGAGAGGCTGGCCGCCGTCGAGCGTTCTGGAAGCCTCGCAGATACGCGGGATGATCTTGCGCTGGAGCGAGCTTCGCTGCTGAACCAGACCTCGCAACCGGCAGAGGCGCTCCGGCTGCTAAGCACGCGTCACTTCCAGCCATGGGAGGGCGGGGAAGGACTTGTGCTCACGCAATATCTGCGTGCGTGCCAACTGCTCTGCCGCGAGGCGCTCGCCCGCGGCGAGGCCGCCGAAGCCTCGCGCTACATCGAAATGGCGATGCAGCCACCGCAGACTCTGAGCGAAGCCAAACACCTCCTGGCGAACTGGCGCGACGTCTACTACTGGGCGGGAATGGCATATGCCACAGAAGGGCGGGCCAGTGATGCCCGCCGCATGTGGGAACGCGCAGCAACAACGCGCGGAGACTTCCAGCAGATGAGCGTTCGCTCCATCTCGGACATGACGTTCTGGTCGGCCCGGGCGCTGGAGCAGCTCGGGCAATGCGAAGAGGCGCATGCGATCTATCAGAAGATAGACGCCTACGCTTCAGAGCTCGAAGCGAGCACGCCCCAGATCGACTACTTTGCGACCTCTCTGCCGACCATGCTTCTTTTTCGGGAAGATCTTGCAGCAAGAAATGCAATCGAAGCGAAGTTTCTGCATGCCCAGGCGGCCTTCGGCACGGGCCGGCTCGAGCAAGCGCAGCGCCTGCTCACCGAAGTACTCGCAGCGGACAGGAACCATGCGGGAGCAGCCGATCTGCTCGGGCAACTTCGGGAGCGAACAGGAACCGGGGGTCTGAGCTAAATGAACGGCGAATCTACTTCTACTTTCAACCCTGCTCCGGCAAGCACTCACTATGTTTACGCCGTCTGCGCGATTGCTGCGCTCGCCGGGCTCCTCTTCGGCTTCGATATCGCTGTCATCAATGGTGCGCTGGTGTTTCTGCGCGAGCAGTTTCATCTTTCTGATACCGCGACCGAATTCGCAGCAAGCAGCCTTCTGTTTGGATGTATCGGTGGAGCGCTGATCGCAGGCGGGCTTAGTGACAGGTATGGAAGGCGGACGACGCTCTCCGCCTCCGCCTTACTCTTCACGGTGTCTTCGATAGCCGCTGCCCTGCCGCATACCTTTTTCGCGTTTGCCTCGGCGCGATTCGCCGGGGGCATCGCAATCGGGGTGGCCTCCATGCTCGCGCCGCTCTACATGGCCGAGGTCTCTCCGGCCCGCATTCGCGGCAGGCTGGTATCGCTCAATCAAATGGCGATTGTGACGGGCATCCTCCTCGCCTACCTTGTGAACTGGCTGCTATCTTTTCACGGCACTTCCGGCTGGCGCTGGATGTTCGCCATCGCTGTCGTGCCTTCGCTCGGGCTTTTTCTTGGCCTCTTCTTTGTGCCCGAGAGCCCTCGCTGGCTGGTGGAGCAGCAGCGCAGCGCGGATGCCATG
>CAYQYM010000175.1:0-5559 GCA_964421715.1 uncultured Acidipila sp. | reverse complement strand
GTACATCCGCATGTGGGAGCCGGGGATCGAAGTGACGCTCGTGGAGCGCAATTCCGAGTTCGTCTCCTGCCCGTTCTCCAACCGCGTGCTCGCCGGCTCGCTCGGCGGTCTGCGCCGGATGGCTGCGGCCGGCCAGATGCACTCCAGGCTCTGCCACCGGCTCACGGCGCTCAGCTTTGTGTTACCGCCGCTCACAGAGCGACGAGAAGACCTGGCCTTTCTCGCAGAGCACTTCGTCCGCCTCTTCGCGCGCGAGCATGGCAAGCCGATGCGCGGGCTGGCGCCAGGCACTGCGCAGCGCCTGTTTGCGCACCGATGGCCGGGCAACGTCCGCGAACTGCGAGGCGCCATCTACTCTGCCGCACTTGCCTGTGAGGGACAATGGGTGCGGCCCATCGATCTTCCACCGCTGCAGATGCCCCTGCCCGCGGGACCGGGCTGCGCCATGAGCCGCATGCCGGCCCTCGCGTCCGGGATGGCTGGCGCGGCGGGGCGCGAGGCCGGCCTCTACGCCGGAGGCGCAGCCGCCGATTCTCGTCTTGACCCGCACCTGGATGCAAGTCTTGACCCGAATCTCGACAAGGCCATCCTGCGCCACGTTCACGCCGTGCTCGGCCAGGTGAACGGCAACAAGCTCCGCGCCGCCCAGATGCTTGGCATCAGCCGTTCCACACTCTATCGCATGCTTGAGGACGATGCCTCCGGCACACGGGCTTGCGGCAGCGGCGATTGATTTACACTCGGCTCACGCACTCCGCGTCCGCCAAATGAAAAAATTCACCGCAGCTACTCTCCTCTTCTCCGCCGCGTTCGCCGCGCCCGGCGCTTACACGCAGCAGCTCACCACGGCCACGGCCGCCACGCCCCAGTCTGCAGGGGAGCGCAGCAAGGCGCTCAACGACCTGTTCGCCGAGATGTGGCAGGATCGCCTGAAGCATTCGCCGGAGTTCGCCTCCACCCTCGGCGACAAGCGTTATGACGATCAGCTCGACGACTACTCTATCGCCGCATACAACGACAGGCTGGCGCGCGGGCGCGAGTACCTGGTGCGCCTTGCGGCCATCGATACCACGGGCCTGAGTGAGCAGGAGCAGCTCAGCAAAGAGCTGATGGCGCGCTCGCTCGCCGACCAGCAGGCCGAGGCCATCTACAAGCCGTGGGAGATGCCGGTAAACCAGTTCAGCGGCATTCACAGCTCGCTCCCGCAGCTTGTGGCGCAGCTCTCCTTCACCGGCGCGGAGGATTATGAGCACTACATCGCGCGGCTGCAGAAGGTGCCCACGGCCTTTCAGCAGGTGACCGACGACATGACGGCCGGCATCGAGGACCATCGCGTACCGCCGAGATATCTGCTCGAAAAGCTGCTCAAGCAGGTGAATGCCATCGGCGGCGAGAAGCCGGAAGAGACGCCCTTCGCTCGACCACTAAAGAAGTTTCCCGCCAGCATCGCGCCGGCGCAGCAGGAGCAGATACGCCAGCAGGTGCTGAGCACGATTCAAAAGCAGGTGCTGCCCGCCTATCAGCGCTTCGCCCGATTCCTCCAGGCGCAGTACATCCCGGCCGGCCGCACCGAGCCGGGCGTGTGGTCGCTGCCTGACGGAGACAGGTACTACGCCTTCCGCGTAAAGCAGAGCACGACGACGGACCTGACGCCGGCGCAGATTCACCAGGTCGGCGAGGAGGAGGTCAAGCGCGATGAGGCCGAGATGCTGGCCATCGCGCAGAAGCTGGGCTTCAAGGACCTGCCGTCGATGCGCGCGGCCATTCGCGACAACCCGAAACTGCACCCGGCGAGCAAGGAGCAGATGCTCGACACCTACCGTGGATACATCGCCAACATGAAGCCGAAGCTGCCGCAGCTCTTCGGCACGCTGCCCAAGGCGCCGCTGGTGGTGGAAGGGGTGCCCGCATTCATCGAGAAGGACCAGGCGCCTGCCTACTATGAGCCAGGCACGCCGGACGGTTCGCGGCCGGGCACAGTCTTCGTCAACACCTACGATTTCGCCAGGCGGCCGCTGTATGGCGCCGAGTCCATCGCGTATCACGAAGGGCTGCCCGGCCATCACCTGCAGATCTCAATCGCCCGCGAACTCACCGGTCTGCCCGAATTCCGCAAATATCTCCGCTACACGGCCTACAGCGAGGGCTGGGGCCTTTATGCCGAGCGGCTGGGCAAGGATGTCGGCTTCTACCAGGATCCCTACTCCGACTATGGCCGGCTGGAGGCGGACATCTTCCGCGCCATCCGGCTGGTGGTCGATACCGGCGTGCATTCGCAGCACTGGAGCCGCCAGCAGATGGTCGACTACTTCCATCAGCATTCCGGCCTGGACGATGCGACGGTCGAGAGCGAGGTGGACCGTTACATCGCCTGGCCGGCCCAGGCACTCGGTTACAAGATGGGCCAGCTTAAGATCCTTGAGCTTCGCGCGCGTGCGCAGCAGGCGCTCGGGGACAAGTTCGACATCAGGGCATTTCATGACGAGGTGCTCGACTCAGGGCCCCTGCCGCTGGACGTGCTGGACCAGCGCGTGGCGGCCTGGATTCAGACGGAGAAGAAGACGGAGGCAGCCCGTTGAAGCCGATCGATCAGTTGCGCGTCGCTGTGCTCGGCGCCGGGAAGATGGGAGGTATCCTGCTGCAGGCATTTTTAAAGCAGCAGTTGCTTGCGCCGGAGCAGATTGTGGCGACGGTCGCGCACGAGGAGCGCGCCCTGGCGCTCTCCTCGCAGTGGGGCGTGGAGGTGACGACGGACAGCCGCGCTGCCGCCCAATCCGCGGACCTGGTACTGCTTGGCGTCAAGCCGTTCCAGATGCCGGAGCTGGTCGCGCACATTCGCCCGGCGCTCACGCGGGAGAAGGTGCTGCTGTCCTTCGCGGCGTCGGTGAAGACTGCGTCCATCGAAGAGACTGCCGGCCTTGAGATCCCGGTTATTCGCGCCATGCCGAATACGCCCTCCGCCCTGGGCGTGGGCGTAGCCGGCCTCTGCCGAGGCCGCTTCGTCACCGACGGGCAGATGCAGCTTGCGGCACGCATTTTCGAGACCGTGGGCCGCACGGTGGTGGTGGATGAGAAGCATATGGATGCGGTGACGGGGCTCTCCGCCAGCGGCCCGGCGTTCATCTATATCATCCTCGAGTCGCTGGCCGAGGCGGGCGTAAAGATAGGTCTGCCCCGCGACGTGGCCACGCTGCTGGCCGCACAGACGACCTTTGGGGCGGCAAAGATGGTGCTTGATACCGGCTACCATCCGGCGCTGCTGAAAGATGCGGTGACAACGCCGGCCGGCTGCACCGTCGACGGCATTCTCGAGCTGGAGGAGGGCGGCCTGCGCGTGACGCTGATCAAGGCGGTGATGCGGGCCTCGGAGCGAGCGCGGGAGCTGGCGCAAGGTTGAGATTCTTTTAACCCTCGGGCGGCTGGCCTTGGCCCCTCATCTGCACCGGCTGCTTGTGGAGGGGTCATATCATGAGCCTGCCAGGGAGCACGGGCGCAGTGCCGCCTGCTGCGGCGATTGCTGCAACGCAGCCTGCCGGACCGGCTGCAACGAAGGGCGCATCGCCGCCTGAGGAGAAGAACGGATTTCAGGGGCTGATGTCGGAGCTGCTGGGCGCCTCGTCGGCCGGCGGATCCGGCACAGCGCCGGGAGACTCCGGGATGCCAGGCCAGCCGGTCTCCGGCGCTCTCCGCACCACGCGCGACGGGGCAGAGCTGCGCGGTGCCGTATCCGGACCGCCGCCAATCGGTCAGCCGGTTTCTGATCCGCCGGCCCCTGGCGTGAGTGCGCCAGAGTCGGGCGCGCGGCTAGCACCCGGACTGGCTGGTGTGGAATTGGCGGGTGCAGGTTCTAAACATCCAGCAGGGACGGCTCCCCAGGGTGGACCAGCGGTCACTGCTGCGCAGGCGGCGAACGGCCAGCAGGATGCGGGGAAGAGCATCGCGCTGGCTGTCCGTGACCTCAAATCGGTAGACCTCAAATCCGGGAGGTCCAAATCCGAAAGTCTTGAATCCGGTAGTAACACCGTGGCGGCAGGGAAGGGCGCAGTATCGAAGCTCTCCGGGGCAGTGGCGGCCTCCGCTGCGGCACCGCCATCGGCCGCGGTGACTGGAGGCTTTAGCCTGACAGCAGCGGTCGCAGCGCAGGTTCCGGGCGCAACCGCCGCGGGCCCGGCAGCGCCGGGGAGCGGAGCCTCAGGGAAGAGTCGTTCAAGCGGCTTGGCGGGGCTGGCGACCCCCGGCAGCACCGGGCAGGGAGCGGGTCTGGGAGCGGGTCAGGGCACGGGTCTGGGAGCGGGTCTGGGAGCCAGTCTGGAAGCAACTCTAAGACCAGGTCTGGCCGCAAGCTCCGCCACGGGCAAGGAAGCGGGTCAGGGAGGCGCCAAGGGCGCCGGTGTACCTGCCACTGGCGACCGAAACACAAGCACATCCGGGACGGACTCCGCTGGCCAGGCCAATGCGAGTTCAGACCCGGGTTCAGTCTCGAGTTCAGACCCGATTCTGGGCAAGGCCGGGACCGGACCGCGCGGCGCCAGTGGAGCGCTGCTTGCGCATCTGCCGTCGGCAGCAAAACCGGGCACGGCCCGGGGGGCGGAGGCTGTGGCGCAGTCGGTGGCCCGGCCGCCGGCGGCGCCATTCGGCCCTGGAGCGCAGCAGGCTGTCCCGCAGTGGCAGGCAGTTACCGGCTCTCTGGCTCCAGGTTCTTCAGGCCCAGGCCTCGCCGTTCCTGTTGTCTCGGGAGCGATGCCGGCTGCCCCCGGCGCGACCTCTGCGGGCCAGGGTTCCGGTCCCGCCCTGAGTTCCGCAGCCGCTCCGCCCGCGGCTGCGCTCGAGCGCATGGACAATGCCGCGGATGGCCAGTCTGTCAGCGTGCTGCGCAGTGCGCCGCACCAGGTCTCAGTGGGGGTGCGTGACCCGGCGCTCGGCTGGGTGGAGGTGCGCACGCAGAGCGCTGCCGGACAGGTCTCGGCCTCGATTGTGACGGCGAGTGCCGAGGCGCACGCGGCCATGGCCGCACATGCGCCCGCGCTGGCCCAGTATCTTGCGGAGAACCGCGTAACCGTGAACTCGCTCGATATCCGCCAGGACGCATCCCGCACTGGCTCGCAGGACAGCCCGGGACAGGGCGCACAGCAGCAGGCCGGCGGTGGAACGCAGCAGCAGGGCAGTGCCGGTTACAGCGTCCCCGAGGCCGCACGCCAGGCCGCGAGGCCGATGGCGCCACCGACCTCGCGCGAGGGTGCGGCAGATCTTCGAGGCAGCTCCGGGGGCCCGGTTTTCATGCCGGTTCGGTTCGGATTCAGCACGCGGGCCTGAGAAGTTTACCGGAGTAGAGAGCAAACAGCACACCAGTCAAGGAGAGAACCAATGCAGCTTTCCACCGCGTTATCCAACCTGCCGGGCGGAACCTTCCAGCCAGGGGCGCTTGACTCAACCAGCGGGTCAGGGCCGGGCACGGCGAGCCAGCAGGCCACCGTCACGGCGAATGACTTCCTGACCCTGCTTGTGGCCGAGATGAAGAATCAGGACCCGACGGCGACCAAGGACCCGACCGCCTACGTC
>CAYQYM010000174.1:0-5575 GCA_964421715.1 uncultured Acidipila sp. | reverse complement strand
GAGCAAGCATGCAGAACTCGAGCTGCTCGATGTGGTGACCGCGCCAGCCCACGATCCACGGCCGTTGCCGCCCACCATGCTCGTCTTCGCGCACCCGGATGACGAGATCATCGCGGCCGGCGGACGGCTGGAGCGCTTTCGCGACGCCATGTTTGTCTGTGTGACGGATGGGGCACCACGCGACGGCCACGACGTGGCGCGAGCGGGCTTTGACGCTCCTGCGGGTTACGCTGCCGCTCGCAGACAGGAGCGCCGCGCCGCCTTTGCGCTTGCGAGCATGCTGGAGACGGACGTTCGCGAGCTTGGGATTGAAGATCAACGCGCCGCTTACCGGCTGGGTGAGATCGTCCATGCCTTGTCGTCGCTGATGGACTCTTTTCCTCCGGTTGCCGTCATCACGCATCCCTACGAAGGCGGCCATCCCGACCACGATGCAACGGCGTTCGCGGTGGCGCGCGCCTGCGCCGCGCAGCGGTCAAAGCCACTGCGCATTGAGGCCGCGTTCTATCACATGGGTCCGCAGGGAATCGAGACAGGCAGCCTGTTGCCGCCTCACCGGCACCTCGTGACACGCGTGCTCACTGCCCCAGAGGCAGAGCGCAAGGCGGCCATGCTGCGCTGCTTCACAACGCAGCAGGAGACGCTGCAATACTTCAGGACCGACTACGAGATGTACCGGATTGCGCCTGACTATGATTTCACGCAGCCTCCGCACGAAAGCCCGCTCTTCTATGAAAAGTTTGACTGGGGTATCTCGGCGGAACGCTTCAGGCAGCTGACGGCGGCACTTGGAGCGCACCCATGAAAGTCCTGAATGTCGCCTATCCATTCAGCCCAGTCAGCGAGAGCTCCGTTGGTGGCGCGGAGCAGGTACTTGCCGCGCTGGATACGGCGCTGGTGCGAGCCGGCCACCGCTCGCTGGTGCTGGCAGCGGAGGGTTCCCATGTTGCAGGCCGGCTGTACGCCGCACCGCTGCCCCGAGGCGAACTCACGCAGCACAGGCTTACCTCTGCACGCACGAGGTATGCCGCCCTGCTGCTCGAGGTGGTGCAGCAGGAGCAGCCGCAACTTGTCCACATGCACGGTATTGATGCACTCGACTACTTGCCTGGGGCCGGCGTGCCGGTGCTCATCACGCTGCATCTGCCGCCGGAGTGGTACCCGGCGCGGCTGTGGAAGCTGCAGCGGCCGCAGACCTGGCTGCACTGCGTCTCGCTATCGCAGGCAGCGCGCTGCCCGCAGAGCTCGCTGCTGCTGCCGCCGATTGAAAACGGCGTGATGCTGCCGTCCCCGCAGCAGCATCTTCCGCGTGAAGACTTCGCACTGGTGCTGGGCCGCGTCTGCCCGGAGAAGAACATGCACGCGGCGCTCGATGCGGGACATCGCGCCGGAATGCGCGTGCTGCTGGGCGGCCAGGTATTTCCTTATCCCGAACACCAGCGGTATTTCGAACGCGAGGTGAAGCCGCGGCTCGACGCGCTAAGACAGTTTTTGGGCCCCTTAAGCCGAAGCGCTAAGACCAGGCTGCTGGCGAGGGCGCGTTGCCTGCTGCTGCCAACGCTTGCGCCGGAGACGAGCTCGCTGGTGGCCATGGAGGCGCTGGCTGCGGGAACTCCGGTCATTGCCTATCCATCGGGCGCGTTGCCGGAGATCGTGGAGCATGGCGTCACTGGCTTCCTCGTGAACGATGTCGATGCGATGGCGCAGGCAATGATGCGGGCAGAGAGCCTCTCGCAGGAGGCGTGCCGCGAGGCCGCCCGCAACCGCTTTGCGGAGCAGCGCATGGTGCGCCAATACCTCTCGCTTTACGCCGGCATCGTGAGGTCAACCAGGAGGTCGAACACGAAGTCGACAGAAACGCAGACCGGCCGGCCGGCTAATCTTCCCGGAGGTTTCGCACTTGCGGGGTGAACCAGCCGTGGAACTGATCGAGCATGCAGCGCAGCTGTACGAGTTGGCAAACCAATGGTGGTCGCTTTGGCAGGCCGACGCTCGCGCTACACCGTTCCAATCGCCGGCTTGGTTGCTGCCTTGGTGGAGGCAGTTTGGCGAGGGCAGTCTCCTGGCGGTCGCGCTCTTTGAGAGGGAGAGGCTCTGCGCCCTGGTTCCGGCGTATATCTACACCGAAGCTGCGAGCGGCACGCGCAAGGTGTTCCTGCTGGGGCAGGGGACAACGGACTACCTCGACGGGTTGTGCCTGCCCGGGCATGAAAAGCATCTGCTCGATGCTGTGCGGCAGGTACTTTCCACCAGGGCCGATGCCTGGGATGTACTCGAGTGGCAGCAGCTTCGGAAGGGGTCGCCACTGCTGTGCCTTGCAACGCCTGGGCCGGGCGAGATCTGTCCCCAGCTTAGTTTGAAGGACTACACCCTGCCGCAGAAGATGGCGCGCAACCTGGCCAACTATCGCAACCGCGCCAGGCTTGCCGGTGAGCTACAGGTTGAGTCTGCCGGTCCCGACGCCGTGCTGGCTGCCTTTGCAGAGCTGGTGCGTCTGCACCAGAAGGACTGGGCGGCTCGTGGTGAAGCGGGCGTGCTGCTGGACGAGCGCGTGCTCGCGATGCATCGCGAGGCGCTGCCCCTGCTGGCGTTGCGAGGCCTGGCTTGGCTCGGCACCGTGCGGCTGGCGGACGAGCCCATCGCTGCAGGGTATGGCCTCCAGGCACGCGGTCGCTTCTTTTACTATCTCTTCGGCTTTGACCCGGACAGGAGGGAACTAAGCCCGGGAACCCTGCTCATCGCAGAAGCACTTGCTCACTGCCGCGCATCAGGGCTCGAGGTGTTCGACTTTCTTCGTGGACGGGAAACCTACAAATACCTGTGGGGGGCTGAGGACGTCTGCACCTGGCAGGTGCGCCTCTGTTCTCCGGGGAGGGAGGAAGCAGCCGGCGCTGGCCACCTGCGCGCGGCATGCACACATCCCAATGAAGGCAGTCGAAACCAGTGATGAGGTGAAGCAGGCATGGCACTCTCCAAAACAACCAAAGACCACGACGAGATTCAGCGCTGGGCCGAGAGCCGCAACGCGAAGCCTTCTGAAGTGGCCAGTACGCACAGCGCAAACGAACCGGGCATTCTGCGCTTTCAGTTTCCGCGTTCGCGGAATCGCAACGATGCCAACCTGCGCGAGATTGAGTGGGAGGAGTTCTTCCGGAAGTTCGATGAGAACAACCTTGCGCTGCTCTACCAGGATGTCACGTCGACGGGTAAAAAGAGCAACTTCAACAAGCTGATTCATCCGCAGGACGCGCACGCCTCGGGGCGCAGATCGCGCGCCAGGAGTGGCGGCTCGGAGCGGTCGGGAGAAAGCGGTTCTGGCCACGCATCCGGCAAGACTTCAGGCGGCAGTTCACGGCGGAAGAAGGCCGCCTGAGCGCACTGGTAAACTCGATTCGGCTGAACATACAAGGCCTGAGGAGAACAGCTGCACATGCCAGACGAAGTGAAAATCACAGTAAAGCCGAACGGTCCTTTCCGCGTGGAAGGTCCGATCAAGCTGGTGGATGGTGAAGGACGCGAGTGGAACCTGAATGGAAAACCCGCGGTTTCGCTGTGCCGCTGCGGCGGTTCCACCAACAAGCCATTCTGCGACGGAGCCCACTCGAAGATCGGATTCCAGGCGGCTGAGGCGGCTGTGGCCGCTGCAGACGCGCAAAAGTAAACGCAAAACAGTAGACAGGGAACCGATGGAGAGGCCGCGACTGGCGGCCTTTTCTGGTTGCTTCCTATGATTTGTTGCCCTGGGACGCTCACAGCGTTTATGGTTACCCTGCCTACGCACCGGACGGTTGCGGATCACAATTGCTGGAGGTCCTCCCTTGCGTCTGAAACCTGCCGCGTTCCTCTGCGCATCATTGTTGCTGGTTCCCAACTGCTTGCGTGCCGAGGTCCACTTGCCCGGCGTCCTTGCCAGTCACATGGTGGTGCAGCGCGGTCTGCCGGTGCACGTGTGGGGCACGGCCGACCCCGGGGAGAAGGTCGCCGTGACGTTCCGCGGCAAGCAGGTTAAGGGTGCGGCAGATGAGCTGGGCCAGTGGACTCTTTTTCTGCCACCGGGGGATGCGGGCGGTCCCTTTACGCTGGTCGTAACCGGGACGAATACGATTACGCTCGACGATGTTCTCGTTGGGGACCTGTGGTTTGCCTCAGGCCAGTCGAACATGGAGTTTCCCATGGACCCGGCGAGTTGGAGCAAGGGTCCGCTGCAGGCGCAGCAGGAGATAGCCGCGGCCAACCTTCCGAAGTTGCGCCTTTACCTTGTGCAGAAAAGTTTTTCTGACTATCCAAAGGGCGACGTGAAGGCAAGCGGCTGGCAGGTCAGCACGCCCGCCACGGTGCTGCCCTTCTCGGCCGTCGCCTTCCTGTTTGGCAGGGAGTTGCTCGAACGCGAGAAGGTTCCGATTGGTTTGATCGATTCAACGTGGGGCGGGACGCCGGTGGAATCCTGGACCAGCCTGCGCGCGCTTAGCTCGGATGCGTCGCTGATGCCGGTGTTTGCCGCGCGCGCGGAGATGATGCGGAACTGGGACAGTGTTCGGGCGCGGGCAGCCTATGAGAAGCGCCAGATTGACGAGGCGAAGGCCAGGGGTCTCAAACCGCCCTCTTTCCCGTGGCGCGGCGACCCGAACTCCTACAATCCGGCAGCGCTCTACAACGCGATGGTGGCGCCCTTCACGCCGCTGCCGATTCGCGGGGTGATCTGGTATCAAGGAGAGTCCAACACGGACCGCTTGCGTGCCCCTGTCTATGAGCGCACCTTCAACACGATGATCCGCGACTGGCGTTCGCAGTGGAGTGTAGGAGAGTTTCCATTCCTGTTTGTGCAGCTTGCAAACTTTCAGGACGATAGCATGTGGCCGGTCATTCGACAGGCCCAGTTAAACACGCTCTCGCTACGCAACACAGCGATGGCCGTCACCATTGACGTAGGCGATCCAGGTGAGATTCATCCGCGTGATAAGGAGACGGTAGCCCACAGGCTCGCGCTCGGGGCGCGGCGGCTTGCCTACGGAGAAGATATCGAGGACACAAGCCCGGTCTTTCTGCAGGCGGTTCCTGAGCAGGATGCGTTGCGGGTCTACTTTGACCACCCCGGCAAGGGGCTGGTGGCCAGGGGAGACCTCACCGGCTTCGAGGTGGCTGGTGAGGACGGAAAGTTTGCTCCAGCAGATGCGCGCATCGAGGGAGATACGGTGGTGGTGCGTGCGGCGGGCGTGGCTCATCCGCGCGAGGTGCGCTACGCATGGACCTCTGCGCCGAACGCCACCTTGTTCAGCAGGGATAGGCTGCCGGCTTCGCCCTTTACGTCGGTGCAGATTACGGGTGTTCCGAAGTGCTGACGCAGACAGTGCCCGCCGGGGCGGGCCCTTGTTAGATTGCGCGGAACTGACGACTAGACAGCCTGCACGTTCTCGGCCTGGAAGCCCTTTGGGCCGCGCCCGACGTTGAACTGGCCGCGCTGACCTTCCTGCAGGCTGCGGAAGCCATTCGAGATGATTGCGGAGAAGTCGACGCAGCAGTCTCCGTTGTTGCTCGCACGCGTGCTAAACCGGAAGCCTGTTGACTGTCTCTCACA